>NZ_JAVLBN010000047.1:0-15431 GCF_031581065.1 Salibacter sp. | reverse complement strand
TATGAGAATGGGTACTTGCTCTTTTATGGAATTGGCTTCCATAACGGCTCATTCGACTCAACTATTTTATTTCTCGATTACGTGGATCAAACAGTTTCGTACGATATTCCATTATGGCAATATACTTCTACTGGGGACCACGAAATTGGCTTTTTGTATTCGTATGAAAATGATGTTTTTTTACAAACGACAAAACGGGAAGGGGATATAAACAACTGGATTAGACAAAGACATTTTTGGAGGATCAACATTCCTGAAAACTGGCAAAATCAAAAAAGGGAAGTTGAACTTTCTCCCAAATTGAAAATTTTTCCCAATCCGACTAAAGATTATGTTATCGTTGAAACATTGACTGAAAGTGAATTAACCATTTTTAGTTCAACTGGGCAGCTCATTAGGAAATTGGGTTTAAATATCGGTCAGAACCGGCTATCCCTCACTGGAGTGGCGAGCGGAGTTTACTTCTTGCGCAATGATTCTGAATTCATGGGGACTGAAACTCATAAACTGATAATAAGATAATTTGTAATTGGACTGGTGTTTGTATATTTACAGGAGGACTTCAAAAACCATTAAAATGAAATACTTTGTATTACTTGTTTTTAGCCTACTTTCGATAAGTGCATCTGCTCAATCGTTAATTTACAATATTCAGGACCCCAATGCAAAAACCGAAAAAACATTTGATAACGGTGCACTCCACGTTAGCAAAATGGTCGGTTCTGATCTTCGAATAGATTCTATTACTCCAAACGGGCAAATCATAAACCTGAAGCAATTTCCACTCAGGCAAGATACGCTATTACATGGAAGAAATGAGTTTGTCGGCTACGACTATGAAGATGGAAAAGGAGTTTTAACTACCTATTCTTTATCTCCTGATATTTCGTTTACCCAGCAATATGTAAGGCTTTTTAAACACGATGATAATGGAGGTTTTATCTGGCAAAAAGATATTACGCCAACAAGTACAAATCGCTTCATTGAATCCTATATTCCTTTTTGGAGAAATGACACTGTAATGCTCTATGGAAACTCTAACTGGGAAGGAGATTGCCATAGTGAGGTTTATTCAGTATTTCTCGATGAGTTTGGCAATAAACTGGATTATCAAAACCTGAGTAATTGCGGAGATAACATGCCGTATTTTAGGGACAACTACATGATCGTAAAACGAATTGGAGTATGTCTGTGTCACGATCAGCCAAATGAACCGGAAGGCTTTAGTACTTTCAGCAACAACGGAGTTATTCAAGAAACATTTGAAGTAGAAAAATGGTACTTTGATGGGTTTGATTATCTCAAAGGAGCATCTTTAAGCCCAATTGACGCTGAGCATGTCTATGGAGCAGTTGCTGATGAAGATGACGTTATTAGATTAGAAAATATTCTAATTACTCATCAGGGTCAGAGTAATCAAAAATGGGAAAAACTCGACACCATTCTCAATTACGGGAACAACCAAAGCGGAAACAATCACACTTACCAAATCACCCCATTTGGAAATGGTTACCTGGCGTTCATCGGTCAGTCAACTACAGGATTTGCCGGTAGTACAGAATATTACTACAACACGAATTTGAGACTCATTGAACTCGATCATAACTTCAACGAAGTTCAGGAGTTGTGGAATAGTAATGTAAGTGGTCAAACAGATGCCGGTTCTTTCAGTACTGATGTTACACCTTCAGGTGATAAAAATATTTATTTGAAAACTGACAGTAAAGTGGGAAACTCAACCAGCTATTCAAGCTCTAAAAGATTTGTGAGGCTCGGTGTTCCATCTGTTTTAAATTCTTCTAAATCAATCATTGAAGACAATAGTGTTCAGGTTTATCCCAATCCGGCCAATGATAGAGTTGTTATCAAAGGTCTTTCAGCGGGGAAATACAAGTTTTACGACATTGCCGGAGTACTGGTCAAAGAAGGTCAAATTAATGCTGAGGTTTCAAATGTAGATGTTACAGATCTCACTCCCGGAACTTACATTGTAAAGACAGTACAAAACAGCAAGACCCAACACACGAAATTGATCGTAAAATAATTCTTTATCAACATATTGAAAATAAATTTTTTGGGTTATTCTGATTTAACAGCGTCAAATTCAATAGTTTTTCTATTTTTGCAGCCCTCAAAAACGTTGCCTTCATGAAATTATCGCAATTTAAGATTGACGTTCCCAATGAGCTTGTAGCTCAACACCCTGCTCAAGAAAGAGACGAATCGCGTTTAATGGTAGTCAACCGAAAGGAAGGCACCATCGAACACAAAATGTTCAAGGACATTGTGGATTACTTCGGTGAAGGTGATGCCATGGTCATGAACGATACCAAGGTGTTTCCGGCTCGTCTTTATGGGAACAAAGAAAAGACCGGAGCGCGTATTGAAGTTTTCCTTCTGCGCGAACTCAATAAGAAAAGTCGCCTGTGGGATGTATTAGTAGATCCTGCTCGTAAAATTAGAATAGGAAATAAGCTCTATTTTGGAGAGGATGACAGCCTTGTAGCCGAGGTTATCGACAACACCACTTCACGTGGGCGCACACTTCGTTTCCTTTTTGACGGTCCTTATGAGGACTTCAAAAAGACAGTGCACACACTAGGTGAAACACCACTTCCAAAGTACATCACACGTCCTGTTGAACCAGAAGACGAAGAGCGCTTCCAAACGATTTTTGCTGAGAAAGAAGGTGCCGTAGCAGCGCCAACAGCAGGCTTGCATTTTAGTCGGAACCTGATGAAGCGCCTCGAGCTCCACGGAGTTGAGTTTGCTAATCTAACACTCCATACCGGTTTGGGAACATTCCGCCCGGTTGAGGTTGAGGATCTGACCAAACACAAAATGGATTCTGAAGAAGCCTTCATCAATGAAGATTGTGTGAAAAAAGTCAACGCAGCTAAACGCGATAAAAAACGTGTTTGCGCGGTCGGAACCACGGTTATGCGAGCTCTAGAGTCATCAGTCTCAACTGACGATTATCTCAAGCCGTTTGAAGGGTGGACGAATAAATTTATTTTTCCTCCTTACGAATTTAGTATTCCAGATTCGATGATCACAAACTTCCACAACTCTGAAAGTACGCTTCTCATGATGGTTGCAGCTTTTGGAGGATATGATTTAATCATGGAAGCATACGAAACTGCAATAAAAGAAAAGTATCGTTTTTACGCTTATGGCGATGCGATGCTCATAATTTAAATAACATTAGTAACTAGTTGTATAAGCTGTTCGTATCTTGCGGACAGCTTTTTTAGTTTTTATGGATCAGCAGGTTAAGCCAAATATCAGAGATTTAAGTTTCGATAAACTCGATAAATTACTGTCAGAACGTGGTGAAAAACCATTTCGCGTAAAGCAGATAAGCGAGTGGCTTTGGAAGAAGCACGCCCGCTCGTTTGATGAAATGACCAATTTATCAAAATCGACTCGTGCCTGGCTCGGATCTGAATATGACATCAAAAGAGTTGAAGTTGCCGAAGAGCAAAAAAGCGAGGACGGAACGATTAAAAGTGCATTCAAACTTCCCGATGGCCACATTGTGGAAGGAGTGCTTATTCCGGCTGAAGGGCGAATGACGGCTTGTATCTCTTCTCAGGTTGGTTGCAGCTTATCGTGTGCGTTTTGTGCTACCGGAACCATGAAAAGGATGAAAAACCTGAGTGGGTATGAAATTTACGATCAGGTTGTAAACATTGCCAGGCAGGCCGAAAAATACTACGATCATCCGTTAACCAACATTGTTTTTATGGGAATGGGAGAGCCTTTGATGAATTTCAAAGGGATGATAGAAAGTATCGAGTATTTGACGTCAGAGAAAGGTTTGGGGATGTCTGCTAAACGAATTACAGTTTCAACTGCGGGAATCGCTCGTATGATTAAACGAATGGCTGACGAATGTCCAAAAGTGAATTTAGCACTCTCACTTCACGCAGCCAGCGAAGAGAAACGCGATAAGATCATGCCCATTAACCAGTCAAACTCTCTCGATTCATTAGCTGAAGCACTTTCCTATTACCGCAGCAAAACCAGGGCAAATCTCACTTATGAGTATATTGCTTTTAAGGATTTCAACGATTCAATTGAAGATGCTAAAAACCTTGTAGGTTTTTGTCGAAAAGTTCCGGCTAAAGTGAACATTATCGAGTACAACCCTGTTGATCACGCAGATTTTGAAAGGCCTTCAATACAAAAAGTGGATGCTTTTGCAGCATTTTTGGAAGCTAACGATGTTCGGGTTACTATCAGACGCAGTAGGGGAAAAGATATCGATGCGGCTTGCGGACAGCTCGCTAATAAAAACGATGCAGTAAAAAAAGCATAAAAAGCCCACTTAAAATGTTTCAGCCTGTTTTTTAGCGATTATATTTGTTGGCACACAGAAGCATAGCATTATTGATTTTAATGAATGCCTTAACGGCATGGAATATTAAATGGCATTACTCGAAGAAATAAAGGCGCCTATTAAATCTGAAATGGAAACGTTTGAAAAAAAGTTCAGGCATTCCATGAAAAGCTCGGTACCTTTATTGGATAAAATCACGCATTACATTATCAAGCGAAAAGGGAAGCAAATGCGTCCTATGTTCGTTTTTCTCTCGGCAAAACTTGTGGGAGAGGTCAATGATTCAACCTATAACGCTGCTTCGCTCATTGAGCTATTACATACGGCTACTCTCGTTCATGATGATGTTGTGGATGATGCCTATGAACGCAGGAGCTTTTTCTCGATCAATGCACTTTGGAAAAACAAAATAGCGGTTCTCGTTGGTGACTACTTATTGTCGAGAGGTTTGTTGTTGAGTGTTGACAAAGGTGAGTTTGACCTGTTGAGGTTGGTGAGTAATGCTGTGAGAGAGATGAGTGAAGGCGAGCTTCTTCAAATGGAGAAGACACGCAAACTCAATATTGACGAAAAAATCTATTTTGACATTATCCGGCAAAAAACAGCAACTTTAATTGCAGCTTGTTGCGCAACTGGGGTAGCTTCAAACAAGGAGGATGACGAAACGATTCAGCGAGCTAAAGACTTTGGTGAAGCTGTGGGGATTGCGTTTCAAATCAAGGACGATCTTTTCGATTATGGTGATGGCTCTAAAATTGGAAAGCCTACCGGAATTGATATCAAGGAGAAAAAGACAACTCTTCCTTTAATCTATGCACTCAATAATGCTGATAATTCAACACGTAGAGGATTGATTTACAAAATCAAGAATCAGAATAACAACGACAAAAAAGTTAGGGAAGTCATTGACTACGTGAAGGAAAGTGGCGGAATTGAATATGCCCGCAAAACGATGATGGACTACGTTGATAAGGCGCTGAGTATTCTTTACACTTTTCCTGAGAATGATGCGCGCAATTCTCTCGAGCAATTAGTCGATTACACAGTTAACAGGAAGAAGTGATTTCGGCTCTGACCGAAAAGTAAAAAGCCCCATCTTTCTTTGATGAGGCTTAGTAGAGATTAATCAATTACTCCAAGATCTTTTCCAACCTTTTTAAACGCTGCTATAGCTTTATCGAGGTGTTCACGTTCGTGAGCTGCTGATAGCTGAACGCGAATTCTAGCTTGCTCTTTCGGAACCACGGGATAAAAGAATCCTATTACGTAGATTCCTTCTTTCAGGAGTCCGTCAGCGAATTTTTGTGAGAGGGCAGCATCGTAAACCATGATGGGGACAATTGCTGAGTCTCCGTCTTTGATTTCGAAGCCGGCACTTTTGATGTTTTCTTTGAAGTAGTTGATGTTTTCTTCGAGCTTATCACGCAAGTGAGTGCTTTCGCTCAACAGATCAAAAACAGCTATGGATGCACCAACGATTGATGGAGCTAGTGAGTTTGAGAAAAGATAAGGGCGTGAGCGTTGACGCAGCAGGTCAATAATTTCTTTTCGGCCGGTTGTGAAGCCGCCCATTGCACCGCCAAGTGCTTTACCGAGTGTTCCTGTGATAATATCAACACGACCCATTACATCTTTTAGTTCGTGCGTACCGCGACCTGTTTTACCAATAAAGCCGGTTGCGTGACATTCATCAACCATCACGAGGGCATCGTATTTTTCTGCTAAATCACAGATTTTATCGAGTTGTGCTACGTAGCCGTCCATCGAGAAGACACCATCAGTCACGATAATCTTGAAACGAGCTCCTTCAGCATCCTGAAGTTGCTTTTCGAGATCTTCCATGTTGTTGTTCTCGTAGCGGTAACGCTGAGCCTTGCAAAGGCGCACACCGTCAATGATAGATGCGTGATTGAGTGAATCTGAAATGATTGCATCTTCTTTGGTAAGAAGCGGTTCAAAAATTCCACCGTTTGCATCGAAAGCAGCAGCGTACAGAATTGTATCCTCTGTTCCCAGGAAGTCTGCAATTTTTGATTCTAGCGTTTTGTGGATGTCCTGCGTACCGCAAATAAATCTAACTGATGACATTCCGAACCCGTGCGTGTCGAGCGTTTTGTGCGCTGCCTCTATCACTTTAGGGTGCGAGCTAAGTCCCAGATAGTTGTTTGAGCAGAAGTTGAGTACTTTTTCACCCGTTGAGATCGTGATCTCAGCGCCCTGCTCAGAGGTGATGATGCGTTCATTTTTATAGAGTCCGTCAGCTTTTATCTGTTCGAGTTCTGACTGTAAATGTTCTTTGAGTTTTCCGTACATAACCATTCTATTTTGTGCAGGAACAAATATAGGGAATGGAAAGTTGGGAGCTTGAAAATGTGAAACTGAAAGGAAAGAAATTGAGTTTATGAAATTAATTAACTTTGATAATTGGCTAAAAGGAAGTGAAAATGGATGCTACTCTTCAAATTAAAAGTGATTTAATCTCAAAGATTAAAGAATCTAAAGACTTAAAATTATTGAAGGCTATTCAAGCTATATTCGATGCATCAGAACAATCTCCTTATCAATTGTCAGATGAACAGAAAGAGGCTATTGAAATTGGCAGGAATCAAATCAAAAATGGTGAATATTCTACCAACGAATCAGTAATGGCAGAAATGAGGGAATGGCTGAAAAAGAAATAGTTTGGTCTAATATAGCTAAAATTGAATTGCAGAAAATTCTCGATTTTTATTATGAGAGAAATAAATCAATCACCTACAGTTTGAAGCTTCTCAAGGAAACAGAAGAGTTATTAGACAATATCTCTCAAACAGAATTCATTGGTCGTTTAACTGCTAATCAAAAATACGTGTTATTCCACTAGGAGAATATGAAATAAATCAAAATTCTATTGAAGTTATTTCAATACGGCATAATAGGCAGTTGTTCACAAATTAAGATGAACAGAGAAGACAATTACACTCTGTATCACTGAAGTGTCTAATTCCTACAATTTTGCTATTCTTTCGATCTGCCCTAGAAAGAATTCTCATTAATAGATCATCTTCTTTATTTTCGAGATATCTTCTAATGGCATAAGAACAAAGATCTGCAATTTGAACTAAACCCGTTAGTTCTGAATTTACAAATAAAGGAGTCTCTATTATTTTGTCTATTCGTGTCCAGAATGTACCGTGTCTATGAAAGCTTTTCATCAATTCAGTGTGTTTTTTTGATACAGTTTCATTATTGTCGTGAATCAAAGCACCATAAACATTCCTATTGGATCTACTTTTGGAGACTATTTGTAAATATTGCTCAAATCTTGAAACAACCTGCTCAAAAGACTGTTCATCAACAGTCAACACTGCTCTAGAAGGGTCGAAGTGAATTTTATCGATACACTCAGCAAATAGTCTAGCAAATGACCATTTTCCTACAATATCAGCCAATTCTTGAAGTAGATTTAGTCTCTCAACCTCCGACAGGTGGATGTAGGGATCTGTCTTTTTGTAATTTTTTTTAGTCTGTCTATAGTGAGACTTATTTCCAGCCTTTTGAAGTTTCAAGAGCTCTCGGTTCCGGTACTTTTCTACCTCCCTTCTTCTATCAGCGTAGTTTAAAGTATCAAAATTTGCGATTTTGGATTGCTCAATATAACGCCTAGCTATCCATGCAGTATGAATTTCGTGATTTAGCAAATTGTATTTTTGCTTGACATTGTTGATTTGACGGTCACAAAACTTCCATCGACTTATTGGAATTGAAAGACCTGCAAGTACATAATGACTTGTATTCCCTGGAATTTGAGGAACCCCTGATTCGTCTATGTAGCAGAAGTAAACCAAAAGATATAAAACAAAAAAAGCGACTGGTATCGGGGAACTTCCCCTAGTTGAGACGCTTGGCGACTCATCCCAGACGCAACTTCAAAAGTAAAATAAAAACAGTTGTCAACAAAAAATTTTTGCAAGTCGGCTTTAATCACGCTCCGGTTGGCCGTTAACGGAAGACAGAGAAACCTGTCGTTTCTTTACAATACCGGTGGGCGAAGCCACCCAGTATTTATTAAAACCGGATAGTGAAAAGCCATTTAAAATATGAGAATAAGTTGTTAGATATCAGTTTACTGATCACTCAGCAACTTTTCTTTCTTGATAATCGCAGCCAAACTACTGCGCTTTAAGATTTCTACGGTTTCGTTTCGAACTTCATAAAAAACCTGCCTGATACCGCAAGTTGCTTCATCAATGCATTCCTCACAACGTTCGTAGTATTTGTAAGTGACACAGGGGAGGAAGGCTATGGGCCCGTCAAACAGGCGCATCACATCAGCGAGATTGACTTCCTCGGGAGTTTTGATGAGGTAGTAGCCGCCACCACGACCTTTTTTACTGCTCAGTATTCCGGCATTTTTCAGATCCAGTAATATGGACTCTAAAAATTTTTGTGGAATATTTTCCTGCTCTGAGATATCGCTGATCAAAATCGGTCCTTTCTCGTATTGCTTTGCGAGATGAACGAGTGCGTTGATTGCGTATTTAGCCTTTTTTGAGAGCAATTTTCAGATTTTGGTCAAAGGTATAAGAAAAGATAAAGGCTCCCACATGCGCAGGAGCCTTTACAATCAAAACTATTTTAGGAAGGATTAAACTACTCCCTGATCCATCATAGAATCAGCAACTTTCACAAAGCCTGCTATGTTAGCACCTTTGACGTAGTCGATTTTTCCTTTTTCTGTTTTTCCGTAGTGAGCTGTGGCAGCGTGAATATCACGCATAATCTTGTGAAGTTTTTCGTCAACTTCTTCAGATGTCCAGCTCAGGCGCATAGAGTTTTGTGTCATCTCAAGTCCTGATGTTGCCACACCACCGGCATTTGATGCTTTACCCGGAGCAAACATAACTCCGTTGTTTTCGAAGTATTCAACCGCTTCAGGAGTTGTTGGCATATTAGCACCTTCAACTACAGCTTTAACACCGGCTTTCACAAGACTCTCAGCATTGCTTTCGTCCAGTTCATTTTGGGTTGCGCATGGAAGAGCCACATCGATTGAATCTACAACATCCCAGGGGCGTGCTCCTTCGAAGTACTCAACATCAAACTTCTCAGCATATTCTTTAATTCTGCCGCGTTTGTTGTTTTTCAGATCCATCAGGAATTCGAGTTTTTCAGCGTGAATTCCATCGTGATCGAGGATTGTTCCTGAAGAGTCAGAGGCCGTGACAACTTTTCCACCGAGCTGATTTACTTTTTCGATAGCGTATTGCGCAACATTTCCTGATCCTGATACGGCTACTTGTTTTCCTTTGATACTGTCATCGTGGTGGTTGAGCATTTCTTCTGTGAAGTAAACTACACCGTAACCGGTAGCTTCGGGTCTGATCAAAGAACCTCCCCAGTTTCTTCCTTTTCCGGTAAGAACACCGGTGAATTCGTTTCTCAATCTCTTGTATTGACCAAACATGTAACCGATTTCGCGACCACCAACACCAATGTCTCCTGCCGGAATATCAGTATCAGGTCCAATGTGACGGGATAATTCAGTCATGAAAGACTGGCAAAAGCGCATTACTTCGCCATCAGTTTTTCCTTTGGGATCGAAGTCGGAACCACCTTTTCCACCGCCCATTGGAAGTGTAGTGAGTGCATTTTTGAAAATCTGCTCAAATCCAAGGAATTTCAATATCGACTGGTTCACTGAAGGGTGAAAACGGAGCCCACCTTTGTACGGGCCAATTGCCGAATTGAACTCTACGCGGTACCCGCGGTTTGTTTGGATCTGACCATTATCATCAACCCATGGTACTCGGAATGTGATGATTCGCTCAGGTTCAATCATTCGTTCAAGGATGTTCGCTTCCTTGTACTCAGGATTGTCCTCAATGAAAGGAATAATGGTTTCAACAACCTCTCGAACCGCTTGCATAAATTCTGGTTCGTGTGAGTTTTTGGTTTTCACTTTTACCATAAACTCGTCAACGAGGGCTTCGTGTTTTGCTGATGACATACTTAAATGCTTTTAATTTTATGGGCAAATCTATGCTTTTTTTTGTCATTTAAAGATCGTCTATGAGCCCTTTGCTATCAAAAGCTTTAGCAATTTGTTAAATCAGTTGAGTTGGTACATTTTGCCCGGTAGAGATTTGATCAATCCATTCATTTCAAGGTTGAATAAATGGGTGCTTATTTGGCTTGTGCTTTTGTTCAATTCGAGTCCTATTTCATCAAGGGCTAACTTTTTGTCTTTGAGGATATCTAAAATAGCCTGTTCTTCATCATTCAGCTCAACAAATAGCTTTTTCTGAACCTTCTTTTTCTTTTTAGATTTTTCCCAACCCATTTGATACTCAATGTCTTTTACATCTTCAATAAGTGCTGCCTGGTGAGACTTAATGAGGAAGTTGCAACCCCGGGAGTTGTTGTCGATTGATTTTCCGGGAAAAGCAAACACATCTCTGTTGTATTTAAAGGCGAGCTTACCTGTAATGAGTGAACCGCCCTGTAGCCTGGATTCCATCACGAGTGTAGCATCGCACAATCCGGCAATTATCCTGTTGCGCTCGGGGAAGTTGCCCATATCAGGATTTGTTCCGCTCCAGTAATCAGTGATCAAACCACCATTTTCGAGCATTCGTTTGGCTGTTTGGGTATGTTCTCTCGGGTAAATCCTGTCGAGCCCGTGAGCCAGTACAGCTGCTGTTTGCAGGTTGTTTTCCTGAGCTGTTCGGTGAGCTGTTATGTCAATCCCAAAAGCCAGTCCGCTGATGATTGTGACATTGTGTTGGGCGAGTTCTGTCACGATTTTTTCTGTTTGCTCTCTGCCGTAAGGAGTAGCCTTGCGTGTTCCCACAACAGCTACCATTTTTTCTGCGTTCAGATCCATCAATCCTTTTGTGAATATGCACAGTGGAGCATCTTTGCAAAATTTAAGCCTGCGCGGGTATTCACGGTCAGTGATGAAATGAACCTGAATATTGTGTTTATCGATAAAGTTCAGTTCTTGCTCAGCTCTTTTCAATGCTACGTTATCAGCCAGGTTGTTGACGATTCGCTCAGTAATTTTACTGATTTTAACGAGTTCTTTTTTTGGAGCTTTAAAAACTTCCCTTGCCGATCCGTACTCATCAAGGAGGGAACGGCCTATTGATGGGCCAATGTGAACGGTTTTGGCAAGTGCAATTTGGTAGAGTGTTTCTTCTGTGAGTGGCATTTGAAAAAGTTTTACGGTTAAAAGTAAGGATTTTGTTTTTATTTTGACATATTCCCGGCTGGAATTTAACGTCTTGTAAGATCGCACTAAAATTGGTTGACCACAACGTTTAATTTTCATGAATTATTAACCTATTTTCGCATTATGCAACCTGTTGAGGAACATATCTACAATTTGCTTTTTGATCACGACTGTGTGGTGCTGCCCGGTGTAGGTGGTTTTTACACTGTTCAGTCTTCAGCTAAGCTAAAATCAGGTAATCACAAGATTGATCCTCCCGGGAAGTTCGTGGCGTTTAACAAGGATTTGCGTCACAATGACGGGTTGCTTATCAATACCATTTCTTCATCTGAGAATATCGATTATGAAAAGGCAAAGCAAGTTGTACAAGACTTTGCTCAACCCTTAGAAACAGCCATTCGCAGGCGAGAGGGATTTGCCTTAAACGGATTGGGGACAGTTCATTTTAACAGTGAGGGCAGCCTTCAGTTTGAAGCTGATAAAACGGTGAACTTTGATCGCGATTCATTTGGTCTTGAATCAGTAATTGCACGGCCTGTTTCTGTTAAAAGTTCTTCTGCAGTTGAGTCACGGTCAGAGCCGGAACCCGAAACTTCTCGTTCCACTTCATGGAAGCGCGTTGCAGCCGCAGCAGTGTTATTACCCATCGTGGGGTATGGTGCGTGGTTCCTTACCGCTACTGATGTCCTCAAGCCAGATTATAAGTTTCATACCAGTGATCTGAATCCGTTCACTGATAAGATTTGTGAAGTTTATCATCCTAGATCGGGAAGTGTTGACTTGAGTTTTGAGGAGATAAAGTCTCAAAAGAACTTCGATGATTTCATTCTTGTTGAGGATGGTCGAACGATTCCGGTAGCTGATGGAAAGCCTGCTGGGTCAGGATCTGACCGAAAAACAACAAAAAATCAACGTGGGAATTATCACCTGATTGTTGGGTGTTTTGGCGAAAAGCGAAATGCTGAACGCTACATGAACAAGCTGACAAAGCTCGGTTATGATCCGTACATTGTTGATGTGAAAAACGGGTTATTGAGAGTTAGCGCTGAAAACCTAACGAGCCGATCAACTGCTGAAGAGTCATTATCAAAGGTGAAAACTGAAGTTCAGTCTGGCGCCTGGTTACTCACAAAATAATTCCTGAGCATAAAAAAAGCCGATCCTAAGATCGGCTTACAGTGTTGTAAAGCACTTTTTATAAGTAGTGCTTGAGTAAACTCGAGTTTGCTTTCTTTCTCAAGCTTCTCAATGCTTTTTCTCTTATTTGACGAATGCGCTCGCGGGTTAAGCCGAGGCTGTTTGCGATTTCTTCAAGCGTCATTGGTGTTTCACCGTTTAGGCCAAAAGATAATCTCACAACATCAGCTTCACGTTGCTTGAGTGATACGAGTACACGCTCAATGTCTTTGCAAAGTGACTCGCGCATCAATGTATCAGATGGGTGAGATGAATTTTCGTTTGTGAGTACATTTAAAAGACTGTTTTCTTCACCTTCAATTAAAGGAGCGTCAACAGAAACTTGCTTTTGACTGTAAGTGAATAGATCAGCAACATTGTTTGAGTTGCTTTCGAGCAAATCGGCAATTTCTTCATTTGACGGGGGCCTTTCGTGAGTTTGCTCGAGTTTAGAGTAAGCGTTAGCAATTTTTTGAATTGCACTTACTTTGTTGAGTGGAAGGCGAACAACACGTGAGTTTTCAGCGATAGCTTGCATAATGCTTTGACGAATCCACCAAACTGCATAAGAAATGAACTTAAAACCTTTGGTTTCATCAAACCTTTTAGCAGCAGTAATGAGTCCGATATTACCTTCAGCGATAAGATCTTCAAGTGTTAAACCGTGACCCTGATACTGTTTTGCTACTGAAATTACGAACCTCAAGTTCGCATTGACCAAACGGTTGAGTGCAATTTCATCGCCTTGTTTAATGCGTACCGCTAAGGAAACCTCCTCTTCAGGAGTTACCATTTCCTCTTTTGATACATCACTAAGATACTTGTCGATTGATTTGCTATCCCGATTGGTTAACTGTTTCGTAATTTTTAACTGACGCATGTATGACCTTTTATCGTTTTAGAATCTTTGAAAATACAATAAAATTTTGTTCTTCAACAAGTTTTTGTTGAAAAAAGCTCCTCGTAAAAACGAGGCGGCAAAACTACTTAATAATTTAATACTGGTCTAAAAAAATATTATCCTCGCAGTTTGTCCAGCAGGTTATTAAGTTTTTCTGCTTCATTTACGGAGAGTGTATGAAATTGTTGTTGAAATTTTTGAAATTCTTCATCTAATACCTTTAACAGGTCTAGCCCTTTATCGGTAATAGCGATTTCTTTTTGGCGCCTGTCATACTTGCTTGTGGTTCTAATAATGAGTTCCTTGTCGAGTAATTTATCTACCAGTCGCGATGCATTTGAATTTTTGTCGAGCATTCTGTTGCTGATCAATCCAATGCTTGACGGATCTGGGTGTTGGCCGCGCAGAATTCTCAATACGTTGTATTGTTGTTGTGAAAGGCCTCGGGGTTTTAAGAACTTCAAATGAGCTCCGTTGAGCCAACTGGAGGTAAAGAGTATGTTAACTAAAAGTTTTTCGTATTCCGTTTTAAACTTTTTCTGTTTAATTTCATCCTCTAATTTCATAACTCATTTGCGTATTTTAGCTTGTCCACTCAGCCAATCATTTTTTGTTTGTACCTACAAAATACATCATTGAAGATAACAAATAAACAAAATATTATAAACCTAAGTTTGGGTTATTGAAAATCATTTAGTTGAAAACGATGGAACACGTAAATATTACAGTTAGAGGAAAAGTTCAGGGTGTATTTTTCAGGAAGTCTACCCAGGAAAAGGCTTACGAACTTCAAATTTCAGGTTATGTTCAAAACGAACGTGACGGCTCTGTTTACATAGAGGCTGAAGGCGAAAAAGAAAAAATTGATGAGTTTATCGAGTGGTGCAAAAAAGGGCCTAAAAATGCTGAGGTTACTGAAATAAAAACCCGTAAAGGGAATTTTCAGAATTACGAGGATTTTGAAATTGCTTATGTGTAGATGAGTGGAGTTTAATGGTTAACGTTTAATGTTTAAGGGTTGGGAGTTGGGAGGTCAAGGTTGAGGTTGAGGTCGAGCCCCGTTCCTTGCGTCACGAGCTTTTAGTGCTGACCAGAGCGTCAGTAGGTCTAAGTTCATCTAGTCTTTGACTGAGGTCAAAGAGCAAGATTCACTAAGAGTCGAGTGCATTCTAATGTTGGTTTCGGGTTGTTGTGTGGTTAAGGTGTTAATGTGTTTGGTGTTTGGAGGTTTGGGAGTTTGAATGATGAGTGATGAATTTGGGTTTAAAGTTTATAAGTGAGTCACGGGGGTCGCGAAGTAGACACAAAGCTCACCAAGATTTTATAAATACTTTGTGTTCGCTGTGGATTCTCAGGGTTCTTTGTGACGTGAATAACGCAGCGGTCGCGGAGTCAGTTTGATGTTAGCTCTGCAGATAACGCGGAGGTCGCAGCGTGTTCGCTGTCGCTAACGGTTGGATATGGGTTTGGTGTTGGGAAGTTTGGTGTTTGTTTAGCCAACCAGAGTTGAGGTCAAGGTCAAGGCTGAGGTCGAGAGCGTTCTAATGATCCTTTTATGGGACTTTTAGTCAGCATTCAAGATAAATATTAATGTGCCTTGAAGTGAAAACTCAGGCTCTCTTCAATTCAATAACAGTAATTTCTGGAGGCATACCAACTCTGCCGGGGAAACCGATGTACCCTATTCCGCGGTTGACGTAGAGTTTTTGTTTCCCTTCAGTATATTCACCGGCCCATCTCGGGTATTTGTACTTGACAGGGCTCCATTTGATATTGCCTAATTCCACGCCAAACTGGGC
>NZ_JAVLBN010000046.1:458-16083 GCF_031581065.1 Salibacter sp. | reverse complement strand
TGGCAGTAACGCAGCAGACGTAGCGAAACCGCAGTGCTCGCTGCGTTAGCCAAAACCAACATTAGAATGCCCTCAACCTTAACCTCAACCTTAACCTCGACTCTTAGTAAATCTTAGCCTTTGGCCCTAGCCAAAGCTTAGATGAACTTAGATCCTCGTGACGAAAGGAACGGGACTCGACCTCGCGCCTTTCGGTTCTGACCAATAACAACTCACATTAATCAAAATAAATCGTGCTCGCGTTCAACCCTTTTCCGAATTTTGCGTTCGTAGACTTTGATTATGGATTTTAAACTCACATCACAATACAAGCCAACGGGAGATCAGCCACAGGCGATTGAACAGCTTTCAAAAAGTATTCAGGACGGTGAACGCAGCCAGGTTTTGCTGGGCGTTACGGGGTCCGGAAAAACTTTTACGATGGCAAATGTTATTCAGGAAGTGGAAAAACCAACACTCATCCTGAGTCACAACAAAACGCTTGCTGCTCAGCTCTACGGAGAATTTAAGCAGTTCTTCCCTGATAATGCTGTCGAGTACTTTGTTTCGTACTACGATTATTATCAACCTGAGGCGTATATTCCAACGAGTGATACATATATTGAAAAAGATCTCTCAATCAACGATGAAATTGAAAAGCTGAGGTTATCAGCTACTTCTTCCTTGTTGTCTGGAAGGCGCGATGTGATTGTGGTTTCATCTGTTTCCTGTATTTACGGTATCGGGAATCCTTCAGATTTCAACGAAAGTGTTATCGAGATAAAGCAGGGAATGACGATCAGCAGAAATCAGTTTTTACACAAACTCGTTGATTCACTTTATTCGCGTACAACCGGAGATTTTCAGCGTGGTAACTTTCGTGTAAAAGGCGATACGGTAGATGTGTACCTCGCTTATGCTGATCACGCGTTCCGCTTCCACTTTTGGGGTGATGAAATTGAAGAAATAGAATCCATTGATCCGCATTCTGCTGAGCGATTAGATTCTTTTGAGGCTGTTAGAATTTACCCGGCCAACATCTTTGTTACGTCAAAGGAAAGTACGCAAAGAGCGATTAAAGAAATCGGTTACGACTTGATCGATAGGGTGGAATACTTTAAAGATATGGGCCAGCCACTTGAGGCCAAGCGAATTGATGACCGCGTGAATTACGATCTCGAAATGATGCGCGAACTCGGCTACTGTAGTGGTATTGAGAACTACTCACGCTATTTTGACCGCAGAAATCCGGGTGACAGACCTTTCTGCTTACTCGATTATTTCCCCGATGACTTCTTGCTCATCATCGATGAAAGTCACGTGACTGTTCCACAAATCTCGGCTATGTACGGTGGTGACCGTGCAAGAAAAGTAAACCTCGTTGAATACGGGTTCCGACTACCGGCTGCCCTTGATAACAGACCTTTAAAATTTGAAGAATTTCAGGGGCTTATTAATCAGATAATGTACGTGAGTGCAACTCCGGCCGAGTACGAATTACGCGAAACTGAAGGGGTTTACGTGGAGCAGGTTATTCGCCCTACCGGCTTACTGGATCCCAAAATAGAAGTGAGACCGAGAGATAATCAGGTTGATGATCTGTTAGAAGAGGTAAGGGTCAGAACCGAAAGAAAGGAGCGAGTCCTTGTGACAACGCTTACCAAGCGGATGTCTGAAGAGTTGGCTAAGTACATGACGAAAAATGGAATCAAATGCCGTTATATTCACAGTGATATCGATACACTTGAGCGCGTTGAAATACTCAGAGATTTACGTCTCGGGAATTTTGATGTACTGATCGGAATCAACCTATTGCGTGAGGGACTCGATTTGCCGGAAGTGTCGCTCGTAGCTATACTCGATGCTGATAATGAGGGATTCCTGCGCAGTGAAACCAGCATGACCCAAACTGCAGGTCGCGCAGCCCGTAATGTAAACGGTAAAGTGATCATGTATGCCGATCGCGTGACGAAAAGTATGCAGCGCACGATTGACGAAACAAACAGGCGCAGAGCTAAACAACAGGAATACAACGAAGAGCATGGCATTACGCCAACTCCACTTGTGAAATCTGTCGATCGAATTATGGATCAAACAAGTGTTGTGGAAGGCAAAGATGGAGAACGACAGGTTAAACCTGAAAAAGCTTATGTTGAGCCTCAGCAAACTTCAGTTGCGGCAGACCCTGTTGTTCAGTACATGGACAAACACCAGCTCGAGAAACAGAAAGAACAAATCAAGAGTCAAATGATGAAATCATCTAAACAAATGGACTTCATAGAAGCAGCTCGTCTCCGCGATGAGATGTATGAGATTCAAAAAATGATTGACGATAAGGAAGATTGATAGGATCTTTCCACGTTCATAAACCTTATATTTGAGAGTCGGTTTGATTCGCGTTCAATATCAAATCCACTTCATTATATTTGCGTTTTAAATAGTACACCCTTGAGCTTAATAAAATTCTTAGTTTCAAAAGTATTCTGGCTTCAGGTTCTGATCGCGATTTTATTCACAATCGGGATTATTTACGGAACCATGATTTACCTCGAATCCTACACCCGTCATGGTGTAACAGTTGAGGTTCCCGACTTGAGTGGTTATCACCACACCGAAGCAACTCCATTACTGGAAAAACAGGATCTTCACTCTATTATTTCTGATTCTATTTATGTTGCTGAGGAACCTCCGGGAACTATTGTTGATCAAAACCCAAACGCCTTAACAGAAGTAAAGCCGGGGAGAAAAATCTATTTGACCATCAACACGCAAAACCCACCACAGGTGGTGCTTCCGGCTCTGAATGATTTAACATTACGGCAGGCACAATCACGCATCATCACTTACGGGTTGAAAATTGACACGTTGATTTATCGCCCATCAGAATGTACCAACTGTATCGTGGGCGCTCAACTCAGGGATAGAGAATTGAAGCCCGGAGACAAAGTTGATAAAGGAACAGCAATCTCACTCATAGTAGGTTCTGGAGAAAGTGACGAGGTTATTCCAATTCCTGCACTTTACGGTCAGAGCCTGGAGCAAGCCAAAAAGTTTCTCAACAGCAAAGGCCTCAATATCGGGATAGTTCAATACGATGAAAAAGTCGATTCTGAGGAAGATACAATGAGTGCTGTGATTTACAATCAGTTCCCCGCATACGACACGAACAGGCAGGAAATGATAAACCTCGGTCGCTCGATGGACGTATTTTTGACAACTGATAGTACTAAAATCCCCGAGTTTGAGTTAATAGAACAGGACAGCATTACAACGCAAACTGATTCATGAAAAATCTGGTTCTGACAATAATTGGCGCCTTTGCCTCAGCAGGCTTATTTGCGCAGGATTCGCTATTGCCCCTCAAACAACAACCGCGCGGTCATTTTCAGGAAAGTTCTGCGCAATCATTTTCGGTCAGAGCCACCAATACCCGCGTTGTTTACCAGTTTGATACCATCGAGCTTCCTTTCATTGATGACTTTTCTAAAAACCTGACCAAAGACTACAGGATCGATTTGGATGACCCTTCTCTCATTAAAGAGTTTTGTCCAGATTTTACAGTTGATGGAAATGTTGTGAATACCGCACAATTCATGACTGATACATCCTATGATTATTCATTTAATTCCAATTCTGGTCAGTGGGATTCAACTGCAAATGCCCCACAAATTATCGCCTTTTTTGATTCATTGAATTGTGTTGATACAGTAGCACTCGACACTGTGTGGCCATTACCAAATGGAAGACTCGTTAACGGAGCTCTCAATCCAAATGTGGTTGCCGATAGCTTTTTAGTGAGCATCAACGATACAACCGTTTTTGTGCCGCCATCGAATAATGTCTTGTGGACTTCTAACGATGTTTACATCAATGAGAGTTATGGCGAAGCACCGCCAACAATTGGAGTGGCAACTTTTGACGGACTAGATTCTCTCGGTATGCCTCATAGTCCAAATCAGGGGCCGGGCGTTGAAGGTTTGGCTGATGTCTTTACTTCAGCTCCAATCCAACTAGGTAACCGCCCATCAGGAGGAACTTACAACAACTCTGATTCTATCATTTTAAGTTTTTATTATCAGCCACAAGGATTTGGAGACATGCCTGAGGAGGATGATTCACTGACCCTCGAGTTTTTAAACCTCACAACAGGACAGTGGGATTATGTTTGGAGTGCACAAGGCGAACCGAATAAACCATTCGAACAGGTTTTTATCAAAATATCCAACACTGATTATTATCAGGACGGCTTCCGTTTCAGATTTAAAAATCGCGCAACAACCTCAGGAAATTTTGATCACTGGCACATCGATTATGTGAGGCTTGACGCCAATAGAACATCAGATGAAAACACCATTGATGATGTTGCCTTTTCTGAGCAAGCTCCAAGCATTTTGAAAGATTACAGCCATGTTCCGTGGAGTCATTTCAAAAGTGATCCTCCCAGCTACATGGCCGATACATCAGGTACGGAATCGCACAATATGAGCGATATCCAGAAAAACGTCACTTTCAGTGTTCAAATCGAAGAAAACGGAACAAATATCTTCACAACTCCGGTTTTTCCCATTCCAAACTTTCAACCTGAGACTTTCCAACAACGTGATGTTCCCCTTCAAAACTTCGTGTTCCCTGATACGAACACAAACAAGCGACACACTTTTAAAGTGGCAAATGTTCTCAACACTACTCCAGACTTAAACCGAAATAATGATACTGCTTTTTACTGGCAGGACTTTGGAACGTATTACAGTTATGACGATGGAAGTGCTGAATATGCATACAAAGTTGTGGGGGCCAGTTCAAAGATGTCTGTTGAATACGATCTTGGCCCGGTGACTGATTCGCTCAGGGCTATCAACATTTATTTCCCTCGTACACTTGAGGATTATTCTGATAACCTGTTCAGGTTACAGATTTATAAAGACCTTGATCAGAACCCAGTTTACCAATCGGCATATTTTAACCCGGAGTACAGCTCGAGGAATATTGTTACGCGTTATGAATTGTCAGAACCGCTTGAGGTGACCGGAACGATTTACGTGGGAATTGAACAGCAGAACAGAGACGTACTTGTGGGTTTTGATCAGAACTTTGAAAAGCGTGATCGTTGCTTTTACAATGCAGGAAGTGGATGGTACAATATCAGTTTTGATGGATCTTTGATGATTCATCCTGAGTTTGACTCGCTTTACAACCCGTATCCGGTAGGCACACCTGAAGTGAGCAAAGAAAAAACAATTAAACTCTATCCAAACCCTGTTTCTCATGAGTTATCGATTGAAGGGCTGGATAAGCAACACAGCGCTTCTATCTTGGATCTGACCGGTAGAGAAGTATGGAACGGGCGAGTGTTCAATAGAATTGATGTGAGCCAAATTCCGCGCGGCACTTATATTCTACATATCCAAAACGAGCAAAAGCCGATCATCAAAAAATTCATTAAAGCAGAGTAGTGGAAGAGAACGAAGAACAGGATTTAATTGTCAATCACACAGTTGTGGCTGATGTTGGTCAGTCGCTCATCAGGATTGACAAATTTTTGAATGACAGGCTGCCCAATGCATCGAGGAATAAAATTCAGGAAGCGTTGAAAAGTGGCAACATTAAGGTGAACGATGAGGTTGTAAAACCGAATTACAAAATTCGCCCCCGTGATGTTGTAACGGTAATTATTCCTGCCGACAAAGAGCCCATGAAAGCTGAGCCTGAAGATATTCCGCTCGATGTGTTGTTTGAAGACGATGAGTTGATGGTGATCAATAAACCGGCCGGACTAGTTGTTCATCCCGGTGTTGGGAATAGATCGGGAACTTTGGTAAATGGCTTGTTGCATCACATTAAGAATTTGCCCGAGAAAAACGGATCTGACCGACCCGGGATTGTGCACCGTTTAGATAAACTTACTTCAGGCCTCATGGTTATTGGCAAGACCGAACAAGCTCTTAATAAATTGGCAGCTCAGTTTTTTCACCGCACAACGGATAGGCAATACATTGCATTAGTATGGGGTGACCTGGAAGAGGATGAGGGAACGATTGAAGGCAATATCGGTCGGAGCCTGAAAAACCGCAAGCTCATGAGTGTGTTTCCTGAAGGTGATTTTGGAAAGCCGGCCATAACACATTACAAAGTGCTTGAGCGATTTGGGTATGTCTCGGTTGTGAGCTGCAAACTCGAAACAGGACGAACTCACCAAATACGTGTACATTTTAAACACATTGGTCACCCACTCTTTGCCGATCCTGACTACGGAGGTGATAAGGTTTTAAAAGGAACAGTCTTCAAAAAATACAAACAGTTTGTAATGAATTGTTTTGAAATGCTCAACAGGCAGGCACTTCATGCTAAAACTCTCGCCTTTGATCATCCTAATACTGGTAAACGAATGTCTTTTGACAGTGAATTACCAGAGGATTTACAGTCAGTGATAGATAAATGGCGCAGTTACATTGCAAATAGGAATCCCAATGAAGCTTAGTTTTAGTAGCATGAAGAATAGGCTGGCTTTACTCCCCATTTTTGTGTTGAGTATCGTACTGATTAATGCCTGCGTTTTGTCACTTGGTGGTAGCCAACAACCCACAGGTAAAAAGTTCCACGTCATCATGCAAACTGAAAAAGAGAATGTGTCTTCATTAGAGAAAGACTATCAACACTTCTTTTTGGCATTTGAAAGAACACTTAGCACCCGAAATGGAATTCAGCTTTTCAGTTTTTATCCCGGTGATCAAAACCCAAAAGAAGTAGCTGAAAACTTCAATAAAGATGTCAGAATTCAATCTGCTCACCTCGATACTCCCACCCAATTGAGATAAATTTCATTTTTTTGAATGATTTAACTAGCTCATAATTAGTGGTTTGTTTGAGGATTATGAAATAAATTCAAACTTTTCACCAACCATACCCAACCAACATACAATAACTCGCGTGTATGTAAGTGAATTTCTCATAGGCAGTTTAGGATTAACTTGTTAACACACACATCGAAGGGCGTTTTTTACGCCCTTCGATGTTTCTGGACACTTCGTCTACAAATGATCTGCTAATTATTGAAGTTTTCCAAAAAAGCCGATGTTGTCACATAACAGCATCGGCTCTTTTTTTGAAATATTTTGAAAAGGAAGCTTAGGGATTAAAGAGCCTCTTTGATCTCGACTAAAAACGAGCGAATTTCTTTGAGTTTGAGCGCTATCTCAGCATTTTTTACTGTTTCGTCTCTGTTAGTCTTTAGCTTATTTTTTGCTCCTTCAAGCGTGAAGCCCCTTTCTTTGACAAGATGAAAGATTAGGTGAAAGTTTTCGATATCAGCTTTGGTGAATAATCGATTCCCTTTACTGTTCTTCTTTGGCTTAATGATATCAAACTCCTTTTCCCAAAAACGAATGAGCGAAGTTTTTACATCGAACATATCAGCTACTTCACCTATGCTGAAGTAGAGCTTTTTGGAGTTTTGAATATCATCGAGTTTCATTAATCAAAAGATTGATTGGTTTGTGAGGAGATTTCAATCATCCTGTCGTATTCGTTTGGTGTGAGGTCGTTAGAGTAGTAGTTGACAGGATTTACTTTTTTCTCGTCTTTGATCACCTCGTAGTGCAGGTGTGGTCCGGTTGATCTACCGGTATTTCCAACAAATCCAATTACATCACCACGTTTAATTTTTTGACCTACACGAACATTGTAATCGTTGAGGTGAGCGTAAAGCGTTTTGTAACCATAACCATGGTCCACAACAATGTGTTTGCCGTATCCGCCACCATTGTATGAAGCCTCTTCCACAACACCATCACCAGTGACGTGAACTTCAGTTCCTGTAGGAGCAGTAAAGTCCATTCCTGTGTGCATCAGTCTGATCTTTAAAATCGGGTGAAAACGCATCCCGTATCCCGATGCCACATGTGTGAGGTTCTCATTTGCAACAGGCATAATTGCAGGTATAGATGCGAGTAAACGCTCTTTTTTACGAGCCATATTGTAAACATCATCCAGCGATTTTGACTGGATATACATTTGCTTAGCCAGCTTATCTAATCTTTTAGTCGTTTCAATAACGAGTTCTGAATTATTGAACCCTTCTAAATCCTCGTATCTATTTGCACCACCAAATCCGGCTTCTCTAATATTATCGGGAATTGGCTCAGCCTCAAAAATAACGCGATAAATATTATCATCACGCTGCTCAATGTTAGCAAGGACATTGTCCAATTGCTCAATTCTGTTGTTAAGTATAGAATATTGCAGCTTGAGTTGTTCATTTTCGCGCTTGAGTCTTTTCTCCTTTGGAGAATCAAAAAGCGTAAAAAATAGTGCGATAAACACAACGGCAAAAACCAGTCCGGTTCCTATATATGAGAAGAATTTAAGTACTTTACCAAAAAACGAAAGCTCAGCTTTTTCATAGGTGAGCGTCTTGGGATTATACTTATACTTGGCTTTTGACATATATCCAATGTTACTTCACAAAATTAGGTATAAAAACTATTTTTGCAATCCCTTTAAAACGGGCAACAAAAACAAACAGTTACATGCAGTGGACATCAAACAAGATTAGGAAGACATTTTTAGAATTCTTTAACGGTCAGAACCACAAGATCGTATCATCAGCGCCACTGGTGGTAAAGGACGATCCCACATTGATGTTCACCAATGCCGGGATGAACCAGTTCAAAGAGTTTTTCCTGGGCAACGAAAAACCGGAAAATACAAGAGTGACTGATTCTCAAAAGTGTTTGCGTGTTAGCGGTAAACACAACGATCTCGAAGAAGTTGGAGTCGACACCTATCACCATACCATGTTTGAGATGTTGGGTAACTGGTCATTCAATGATTACTTTAAAGAAGAGACAATCGATTGGGCATGGAAACTGCTGACTGAAGTCTTTGGAATCTATAAAGATAGACTTTACATAACCATTTTTGAAGGCGATAAAGAAGATGGTTTACCCCGCGATACTGAAGCTTTTGATCTTTGGAATAAATATGTGCCGGCTGATAGAATTTTGGATTACGATAAATCAGATAACTTTTGGGAAATGGGCGATACTGGCCCATGCGGACCCAGCTCTGAAATTCACGTTGACATCCGCTCTGATGAAGAAAGAAATAAAGTAGATGCAAAAAAACTCGTCAACCGGGATCATCCTCAGGTTATCGAGATCTGGAACCTCGTATTTATCCAGTACAATCGCCAGGCAAGTGGCGAACTAAAACCACTTCCTGCAAAACATATCGATACCGGTATGGGATTGGAAAGACTGGCGATGGTTTTACAGGATAAGCAATCGAATTACGACACTGATCTTTTTCAGAACCTCATTCAGGCTACGGAGAAAGTAACCGGAGTTTCGTATTCCGGATCTGACCAAAAAAAGGATATCGCTTTTCGCGTTATTGTTGACCACATAAGAGCTATTAGTTTTTCAATTGCTGATGGTCAGTTACCATCAAACACAGGAGCCGGCTATGTAATTCGCAGAATTTTGAGACGCGCTGTTCGATACGGCTATTCATTCCTCGATCAAAAAGAAGCATTCCTGTACAAGTTGCTTTCGGCTCTGATCAAAGAAATGGGCGAGGCATTCCCTGAGCTTAAAAAGCAAAGTACGCTTATTGAAAAAGTAATGAAGGAAGAGGAGGAAGCCTTTTTGCGTACACTTGAAAAAGGAATCCAAAAGTTTAGCGAGTACCGAAAAAAACACGACAAAGTAGAAGGTGAATTTGCCTTTGAACTTTACGATACTTACGGTTTTCCAATCGATTTGACTGATCTGTTGGCAAGAGAAGAAGGGATGAAGCTCGATCTTGACGGATTCAAAAAAGCCCTTGAAGATCAAAAGAACAGATCGCGCAAAGCAACTTCAATGGAAGCTGGCGACTGGGTTGAAGTAAACCCGGCAGAGTCGACAAACTTTGTAGGATATGATCAAACTGAAGCAGAGGTTTCTGTTGCCCGTTATCGAGAGGTTAAACAAAAGGATAAAAAATACTACCAGTTAGTTTTAGACGAAACGCCTTTCTATCCTGAAGGTGGAGGTCAGGTTGGAGATAAGGGAAATCTGAAAAACGGGTCTTCTCAAATCTCAATTTTCGATACTAAAAAGGAAAACAACTTAATAGTCCACTTCATTAAAGAACTCCCTAAAGAGCTAAAGGGAAAGTTTACGGCTGAAGTTGACGTAACAAAACGTGAAAACGCAGCGCGAAATCACACGGCTACACACTTGTTACATCATGCTCTACGCGAAATTTTGGGTGAGCATGTTGAGCAAAAAGGATCGTTAGTCCGTCCTGATTATCTAAGATTTGATTTTTCTCACTTTCAAAAAGTGACTGATGAAGAGCTCCAACAGATTGAAAAACGCGTCAATGAACTTGTTTTAGAAAATACTCCGCTCGTTGAAAAGCGTAATATCCCAATGGATGAAGCTATGCAGATGGGAGCTCTTGCGCTTTTTGGAGAAAAGTACGGGGACGCTGTTCGCGTGATCAAATTTGGCGATAGCGTAGAGCTTTGCGGAGGTACGCACGTTCCCGCGACCGGAGCACTCGGTTTGTTCAAGTTGACAAATGAAACATCTGTAGCTGCCGGAATTCGAAGGGTTGAAGCAATCACAGGAGCTGAGGCTTACCGCTACGTTAGTGAACGCATCCAACAACTCGATATCATTGCTGAGGAAGTCAAAAACAAAAAAGATCCTGTTAAAGGTGTTCAGCAAGTTATCGGTCAGAACCGGGAGTTGTCAAAGCAAATCGATTCTTTGAAGCAAAAAGAAGAAGTAGCCGAAAGAAATGCGCTTCTATCAGAGTTAAAAGAATTAAATGGAATTCAGTTCCTGGCTAAAACGGTTGATTTAGATGCAGGATCTATCAAAAATCTCGCGTTCAAATTACGAAAAGAACTCAAGAATGCTGTTATCCTTTTGGGAAGCAAAGACAAAAAAGTGACCCTTTCTCTAATTGTGACTGATGATGTTACGCAATCAAAAGGAATAAAAGCGGGTGAAGAAATCCGTGATTTAGCTCAGCATATTAAAGGTGGTGGAGGCGGTCAACCGTTTTTTGCTACTGCAGGAGGAAAAGACGCGAACGGATTGGATGAGGCTTACAAGCAGATTGAAGAAAAGGTGAAAAGTCTTTAATCACTACTAATCACAGTTAGGTTCTGACCATTACTTTCCTCTTCGTTGTAAGACGATCAAAACGGTGTAGATTAAAATCTTAATGTCCAGAAAAAGCGACATATTTTCGATGTAGATAAGATCGTAGTGGAGTCGCCTTACCATTTCTTTTACTGATGAGGCGTAGCCAAATTTCACCTGTCCCCAGCTCGTGATGCCGGGCCTCACTTTTAAAAGGTGCATGTAATGCGGAGCTTCATCGGTGATTAGATCGATGTAATATTGGCGTTCTGGCCTTGGGCCAACCAAACTCATGTCACCAATAATGACATTGTAGAACTGTGGCAATTCATCGAGTCTTGTTTTGCGCATAAACCTGCCAATTGAGGTAATACGCGGGTCATCCTCCGATGATAGTTGCGGACCATTCTTTTCAGCATTCTTGAACATGGATCTGAACTTGAAAATTTGAAAAGGCCGCCCGTTTTTACCGATTCGCTCCTGAGAAAAGAAAACAGGTCCCCTTGATGAGGTTTTCACTAAAATTGCCAAAATCAGTAGTAGAGGGGCAAGTAGGATGAGGGCAATAATACTCGCAACCACATCCATTATTCGTTTAACTGTAAATTGCCAAAGCGGCATTAACTCCCTGTTGACCTGTATTAGTGGGGTGCCAAAAATGGAAGTCATATTAACCTGGCCAGATAGGATATCGTACATATCTGGAATTATTTTGATAATCACATTTTCATATTCGAGTAGTGTGAGAATCTTTTCCATTTTATCGTGCTCTGACGATTCCACAGCGATTATGACTTCTTCTATATTATTATTGCGAATGATTTCATGAATATCTTCGAGTTTTCCTAAAACAGGCAGGTCAGATCCAAACTTATTAGAAGTCTCACCATTAACCTGTATACAGCCAATAAACCTGAAACCGCTAGATTTTTTAGCAGTTTCCATTTCATCAAATAACTCACGCGCTTTAACACTGTTCCCTACTAATAAGGTATTAAAGCCGATTATTCGATTGTGAATTTTGTGAGCAAGTATGGAAGAAAGCACTAACCTTGGAGTTGTAGTGAAAAAGAAATGCAACCCAAAAAGAGTGGCGTATGAAATGTAATAACCCGTGTAATTGTGGATCTCATCATCCAAAACGAAAGCGAAGAACAAAATAGTAACACCAACAAAAGTTTGAACCAAAGTTTTTCCCAGCTCGCTCAACCTCGATTTGCGAAACGGGTTTTTGTAATACCCTGCCAAATAATAAAAATTCACCCAAAAAATCGGAATCAAAATAAGAGCAGCGTAAAACTTCTCATTAAAAACAAGGTCAACTGATTCGTCAAACTTGAGTGGTTCCAGGTACTTTTTTCTAAATACGTAAAAACTCACCCAGCTTAAACCTGCTGCCAATAAGTCGCTGATGATGTACTTGAGCCGCTCGGCTTTTCTATTGAGCATTAAAGTCTGAGCAGTTTAAAGTTATCAAAATAGAATTCAGCAGGTGGATTTGAAATATTGTGAGCAGCAGAAATGCTGATACCATATCGCTGAGCATTTCTTGTTGCTAAAACCCTATCTGAAATATCAATATAGATTTTATTCCATTTTGCTTCTCCATTTTCAGTACTCGGATTCATATATATTACAGGTGTCTCTTCAATTACACCTTCAGTATCCTCATATATTAGATTAACATTGAATGTTGATGTTGCCTTGTAATCCATTTCAATGAAAACCGGAGCACTGACAAAAGTATTAGTTGCAAAATTATTTGATGTTAGAGCAAAGTGCATGCGCGCACCAGTATCAATTTTTGTGTAAGCCACATAGTTCTCTTTATAAGGTATAGAGTCAACCTGCACTCTTTCCAAGTCCACATCACTTGCTTGCCTTCTTTTTAATGTAACTGCCGATTGCTCAAAATTCTCTTTCCACAAGACCTCAGTATTTGGGTTGTAACTTACAGTAGGAGTAAAACTAACTGTATCGAGATCACTAATATTAATAGTCGTATCGAATCGAGTATAAAAAGGGTAATCCATTCTTGTAGCTGCAATACCGTTTACCTTAATACCGGCTCTTATTAAAATGTCCACATTGCCATCTTCTTTAATTGCAATCGTATTCGGCAGGTTATAAATTCCCTGCTCAGATCCGTTGACATTTAACCACACATCAGGAATGTTAGGTTGGCCAACACCAAATACAGATGGATTTTTATAATCAACCTTTACTGAATCTATTTGGATGTAAGAAGGCAGTTCCTCAGGCTGGTCGATTGCTTCACAGCTAACAAGACTAATGGTCAGAACCGTAAGCAACAATTGTATTGATCTCTTCATATAAGTCATCTCTTAACGAATCGTGCCTTTAAATATTGCTGCGAAAGTAATTGTTTTCAATTCTTGAGTCATGTACATAAGGTATAAATTGCTTTTTTGCATCTTCATGTATCTTCGGCTGTAACTTCCTGTAGAGATGGAGAATCATATTCTGATTTGTAAACCCTGAATTATATTTAAATTATTATTGATAACCCCATTAATTGTATGTTGCTATTTGTCAGCTTTATATAGAGTTGTCGATTAAATAGACTTGAAAAACTTTAAAAAAAAGCTTGGTAAATGTTGTATGCAATAAAAATACGCTTAGTTTTGCATCCGCATTTTAAGAAAAACGTTCTTACAAATAGCAGAAACTTTTTGATATCATGATAGCGCTTAGCGCCATGAGTAAAGGCAAAGAGAAATATTTTTTACTTTTTCGCTTGCTAACTTTCAAAACAGTTATATATTTGCAGCCCGCTTTCGAGCTGGTGATAAGCTGGGTAAGAAAGTTGGGATAAAAAAAAGCAACAAAAGAGTTGTTAAAAGCGAAAAAGGTATTACCTTTGCCGCCCGCTAAACTCGAAAGGGTTAGTGGAAAAGAGAAGAGAAAAAGTTCTTTGAAATAATGGAAAGCATCGCAAGAGTTCCCTGAGGTTCTTGAGAGAAAAAATAAGGATATTACAACGAAGAGTTTGATCCTGGCTCAGGATGAACGCTAGCGGCAGGCCTAACACATGCAAGTCGAACGGTAACAGATCCAGCTTGCTGGATGCTGACGAGTGGCGCACGGGTGCGTAACGCGTATACAACTTGCCTTCAACAGGAGGATAGCCCAGAGAAATTTGGATTAAGACTCCATAATATTTTCGAGTCGCATGACGTGAAAATTAAAGCTCCGGTGGTTGAAGATAGGTATGCGTCCCATTAGTTAGTTGGTGAGGTAACGGCTCACCAAGACAGCGATGGGTAGGGGTTCTGAGAGGATTATCCCCCACACTGGTACTGAGACACGGACCAGACTCCTACGGGAGGCAGCAGTGAGGAATATTGGTCAATGGACGCAAGTCTGAACCAGCCATGCCGCGTGCAGGATGACGGCCCTACGGGTTGTAAACTGCTTTTGTAAAGGAATAAATACGAGTACGTGTACTTGTTTGAAGGTACTTTACGAATAAGCACCGGCTAACTCCGTGCCAGCAGCCGCGGTAATACGGAGGGTGCAAGCGTTATCCGGATTCATTGGGTTTAAAGGGTGCGTAGGCGGATTTTTAAGTCAGTGGTGAAATACTGCAGCTCAACTGTAGAACTGCCATTGATACTGGAAATCTTGAGTATGATTGATGTGGGCGGAATACGTCATGTAGCGGTGAAATGCATAGATATGACGTAGAACACCGATAGCGAAGGCAGCTCACAAAGCCATAACTGACGCTGAGGCACGAAAGCGTAGGTAGCAAACAGGATTAGATACCCTGGTAGTCTACGCTGTAAACGATGATCACTCGCTGTTGGCGATACACTGTCAGCGGCCAAGCGAAAGCATTAAGTGATCCACCTGGGAAGTACGTTCGCAAGAGTGAAACTCAAAGGAATTGACGGGGGCCCGCACAAGCGGTGGAGCATGTGGTTTAATTCGATGATACGCGAGGAACCTTACCAGGGCTTAAATGCAGAGTGACAGGTTCGGAAACGAACTTTTCTTCGGACACTCTACAAGGTGCTGCATGGTTGTCGTCAGCTCGTGCTGTGAAGTGTCGGGTTAAGTCCCATAACGAGCGCAACCCCTATTCTTAGTTGCCAGCGGATAATGCCGGGGACTCTAAGGAGACTGCCAGTGCAAACTGAGAGGAAGGTGGGGATGACGTCAAATCATCACGGCCCTTACGTCCTGGGCTACACACGTGCTACAATGGTCAGTACAGAGGGCAGCTATCTCGCGAGAGAATGCGAATCTCAAAAGCTGATCTAAGTTCGGATTGGAGTCTGCAACTCGACTCTATGAAGCTGGAATCGCTAGTAATCGCGCATCAGCCATGGCGCGGTGAATACGTTCCCGGGCCTTGTACACACCGCCCGTCAAGCCATGGAAGCCGGGGGTACCTGAAGTCGGTAACCGAGAGGATCTGCCTAGGGTAAAACTGGTAACTGGGGCTAAGTCGTAACAAGGTAGCCGTACCTTCCAGTACGGCT
>NZ_JAVLBN010000046.1:0-448 GCF_031581065.1 Salibacter sp. | reverse complement strand
CGGAAGGTGTGGCTGGAACACCTCCTTTCTAGAGAGACTTGAAGGAGTCTCGGGGTAAATTTGAAGATGCTTTCCATTATTATATTGTACATTATTGAGTATAGAAGAACCAGCAGTTCTCAAGCTCTAAAGATGGCCGGGCCGTCTGAGTTTGGGATGTGATAGTCCCGTAGCTCAGCTGGTTAGAGCGCTACACTGATAATGTAGAGGTCGGCAGTTCGAGTCTGCCTGAGACTACTTGAGTGTTTGGGGAATTAGCTCAGCTGGCTAGAGCGCCTGCCTTGCACGCAGGAGGTCATCGGTTCGACTCCGATATTCTCCACTAAAATTAAATTTGTTTACGTTTACTTAAGAGGTTAAACATTTTAAATGGAATGAAATATAAGCGATTATTTAAACACAATAGGATCTAAATAAGACGCAAAAGTACATTGACATATTGGAATTA
>NZ_JAVLBN010000045.1:0-16288 GCF_031581065.1 Salibacter sp. | reverse complement strand
TATCATTTACCTGAGCATTAACAGTATTTACAAGAATTGAAAAAAGTACAATGATTAAAAGACCAATCTTTTTCATAGCGTATGTGTTTAAGGGTTAAAAATCTTTTATAAAGGTATGAAAAAGAAAATAGTAATCAACACTTTAGGGTAATAAGGTGTTTAATAAACATCTTTTAATAGTGCTCTTTCCCTTATCGAGTCTTGAATAACCGCAGGTAAGAGGTTTGTTAAAAAAAGCTTGTTTTTAACATAAAAATAACGTTAATATATACTTTTCTAGTCTGGAAATCAAAAAATAAAGTTGCCAACTTTTTTTACAAAAGCGATTTTAGCTCACTTTGACTGAGCATTATGGAAAATATTACCTTTGCGCTTTCGTATTATGGGGTTAATTAGGATTAAAGACAAGCAGTTTAAGCCTTTCATCACGCATGATGAAATTGAGAAAAGGATTGTTGATGTTGCTTCGAAGATAAACGATGATTATGAGGGTCAAACCCCAATTTTTCTTCCGGTTCTGAATGGAGCATTCATGTTCAGTGCTGATCTCATGAAGCATGTGGAGCTGGATTGTGAGATTCAATTTGTGAAATGCGCATCGTACAAAGGCACTGAATCAACCGGAAAAGTAAAACAGTTGATCGGTGCACCAACTGATATTGAAGGTCAGTCGATTGTCATCATTGAAGATATTGTAGATACAGGCAGGACAATTGATGTACTGGTGAACGAGCTCAAAAAACACAATCCGGCTTCAATAGCAATTTGCAGTCTGCTTTTAAAACCCGATAGTTACAAGCTCGAGCATATGATTGATTATGCCCTTTTTGAAATTCCAAACGACTTCATCATCGGCTACGGTTTAGATTATGATGGAGCCGGCAGGAACCTGAAAGATATTTATAAAATTGTAGCAGATTAAATCTATAGATATGTTGAATTTAGTGTTATTCGGCCCTCCCGGTGCAGGAAAAGGGACTCAGTCAGAAAGAATACGCGACCACTACGGTCTTATCCACTTATCAACCGGTGACATATTCAGAGCCAATATCAAAGGCGAAACTGAACTGGGAAAAGAAGCGAAAAGCTATATCGACAAAGGCGAGTTAGTTCCTGATTCTCTAACTATTAAACTTCTGGAAAGCGAAGTTGACAAGCATCAGGATGCTAATGGTTTCATCTTTGACGGATTCCCGAGAACTGTCCACCAGGCTGAAGCCCTGGATAAATTCCTCGCGAGAAAACAAACTGAAGTAACCAAAATGGTTGCTCTTGAAGTTGAGGAAGAAGAGTTGATCAAGCGCCTTTTAGCGCGCGGAAAAGAAAGCGGAAGAGCTGATGATCAAAATGAAGGAATCATCCGCAACAGAATTGAAGAGTATCAAAAGAAAACGGCTCCGCTCAAAGATTACTACCGCAACCAGGATAAGTTTGAAAGTATTGACGGAGTTGGTGAAATCGATGAAATCACCAATCGCCTGTATCACGCAATTGAAAAGAAGTAAACTGATAAATGAGTAAGAACCGCAAAGAGCAACAATCAAATTTTGTTGATTACGTCAAGATTCACTGTACTTCAGGAAATGGAGGTAGCGGATCTGCTCATTTAAGACGTGAAAAGTTTGTACCAAAAGGCGGCCCTGATGGCGGTGATGGTGGTAGAGGTGGTCATGTAATCGTCAAAGGCAATAAACAGCTTTGGACATTACTACACCTGAAATACCGCAAACACGTAAAAGCCGGCCACGGTGGCGATGGTGGTAAACAGCGTTCAACAGGTGCACAAGGTGATGATTTGATTTTAGAAGTGCCACTCGGAACCGTTGCCCGGGATGCCGAGACCAATGAAATAGCCTTTGAAGTTACCGAACACAACGAAGAGCATGTGCTGCTTTACGGTGGTCGTGGCGGACTGGGAAACACGCATTTCAAGTCATCAACGAATCAAACTCCCCGTTATGCTCAACCCGGAGAAGGTGGGCACGAAAGCTGGAAAATTCTGGAATTAAAGCTCCTTGCTGATGTAGGCCTCGTTGGTTTTCCAAATGCCGGAAAATCTACACTACTCTCGGTTCTGAGTGCTGCCAAACCTGAGATTGCAAATTATCCTTTCACCACGCTCACACCTAATTTAGGTATGATCTCTTACCGTGACGACAGAAGTTTTGTAATGGCCGATATTCCCGGAATCATCGAAGGAGCTGCTGAGGGAAAAGGTTTGGGAATTCGCTTCTTGAGACACATTGAACGAAATGCCGCTCTGCTCTTTATGGTTCCGTGTGATAGTGACGATGTCAAGCACGAATACGAAGTACTCATCGGGGAATTGAAAAAATACAATCCGCAGTTATTGGATAAAAATCGCGTTTTAGCCATCACAAAAGCTGATATGCTGGATGAGGAATTGATAGGTGAGCTCAAGCAAGAGTTGCCAGGTGACATTCCCTATGTTTTCATTTCATCAGTTGCACAAACAGGACTTGCCGAGCTCAAAGACAAACTATGGCAAGCCATAGAAATTCCTGAAGATGCTTGAGTCAATCATTGAAATAGATCAGCGACTTTTTTTGTTTCTCAATAGCTTGCAATCAAACTTTTGGGACGAATTCTTTTGGATCATTACAGAAACCAAAACCTGGATTCCCTTCTATTTTTTTCTTTTCGTGAAAACGTGGCATCACCTCAGCTCAGGATATCAGGTTAAAATGTGGAAGAGTTTAGGTTTGCTGGCTGTAGCTGTAGGGGCAACCATCACACTGGCAGATCAAACAACATCAGGGTTTATGAAGCCATTCTTCGAGCGACTAAGACCTTCTCATGATCCGGTGACAGCTCCATTCACGGAGTTTTACGAATACGCAAAAGGACATGTTTACAAAGGCGGAAAATTCGGTTTCGCATCGAGTCATGCAGCAAATTCGTTTGCTTTATTTGGACTGCTTTCGATCATTTTCAAAAACAAAAGCATCACAATCACCCTGTTGATCTGGGCTTTCTTTGTATCTTATTCCCGCATTTACCTGGGCGTACACTACCCCGGAGATATTTTAGTTGGCGCAATGGTCGGAACCCTATACGGCTTGCTCGTGGGTTTCTTGCTCAATAAATTACACTCAGCATGGATTGGAAAATAGTAGCATTCGTTTTTTTGGGTGGCGGACTGGGATCAGTTTGTAGGTTTGGGGTTTCGGTTCTGACCGTGAAAAACTTTGATCAAAATTTACCGCTGGCTACACTCATTTCTAATTTACTGGCATGCGTGATTTTAGCAATGAGCATTGGTGTTTATAGCCAGCTATCAGGAAGATTTGACTGGATAAAACCTCTTGTAGTAATAGGTTTTTGCGGAGGATTCAGCACCTTTAGCACTTTCGGTTATGAGACTGTTTTGCTGCTAAAGTCGCAACAATACGGAATTGCTATCCTCAATATTTTAGTAAGTGTTTTACTTTGTTGTGCTGCTATTTATGCGCTTCTCAAATTACCGGTCAATTAAAAGTCGTATTTGTAAATCTTATCGATTTCCGTGTCTTTATCCATTTTAGCAACTTCTTTAATCAAGCCGGTTCCCGTGTCAAAAACCCACCCCAAAACGTTCAATGGTTTATCGCGATATTTCCACGCTTTCTGAACGATTGAAGTACGCGCCAGGTTACCGGCCTGCTCCTTTACGTTTAGCTCAACCAGCTTGTCCACTTTTTCATCACCTTCAATGCCTTTGAGGTCATCTTTATGATGGTAGATAACATCTTTGATATTGCGAATCCATTTGTTGAGTAGCCCCATGTTTTGACTTGAGAGAGCTGCTTTTACTCCACCACAACCATAATGACCGCAAACGATTATATTTTCAACTTTCAACTCTTCAACAGCGTATTGCAATACACTGAGGAAATTAAAATCAGTATGCACAACCATATTGGCTATGTTGCGATGAACAAAAATGTCACCGGGGTTTGAGTTGGTAATTTTATTTGCCGGGACTCTGCTGTCACTACATCCTATCCAAAGATGTTTAGGAGTTTGCCCCATAGCCAGCTTTTTGAAGTAATCAGGAGTTTTTGATGTGATTTCTTCAGCCCAGGCTTTGTTTTCCAGTATTAATCTTTCGTGTGATTCCATGCTAATCTTCTAATTTAAGTCCCTCGTATTCAACTGTAATATTTCTATCTACTGCTGAATCTTTGAAGTTATTCAATGCTTCCCTGATGTCACTATCAATAAAGTTAGATTGAGTGGCATCAATAATGAGATGACTATCATCTTTTACTTTTTCAAGCTGATTAAGAATCAGAGCCTTATTAACAAATGTGACATCTTTATTGAACCGAAGCAGGTAATTTCCTTTGTATTCGTTAAAAGTGAATGCCTTTCTAAAATTTGATCTCACGACAAATAGCAGTCCAACCGCTAACCCAATACCAATTCCTATCAAGAGATCTGAAAACATGATAGCAATGATTGTTACGACAAAAGGAATGAACTGATCTTTTCCTTTTTTGTACATTGCTTTTATAACTGATGGTTTAATCAACTTATAGCCAACTACCAGTAGGATTGCAGCAAGGCAGGATAATGGGATTAAGTTTAAAAAATCGGGGATGAAGTAGATGCAAACCAAAAGTAAAACACCATGAATAATAGCGCTCATTTTTGTTTGTCCGCCAGCCGAAATATTGGCTGTACTCCTAACAATTACAGCAGTTACAGGCAACCCACCTATAAAGCCTGAAACAACATTTGCTACTCCCTGTGCTCTCAACTCTCTGTTTGCCGGTGATATTCTTTTTTTAGGATCCAGTTTATCAGCAGCCTCTAAACTGAGAAGCGTTTCAAGGCTCGCTACCATAGCTATTGTAACAGTTATCAGGTATAAATCTGAATTTCCAAATGCCGAGAAATCGGGAAGTGAAAACTGACCGGCAAAGGCCATTAAATCATCAGCCACGGGCAAATCCACGAGATGTGATTTTTCAATTTCCAAACCGGTAAATTGTAACTTAAAAAGTGAGTTTAACCCAATACCAAGTAAAACAACCCAAAGTTCAGCGGGAACATAGGCCAGTAATTTCATCTCACTCAGCTTAGTTGACTTGAGCAGTATTAAAACAAGAAGGCACATCATACTCACAATCAAAGCCCCGGGATGAATAAAATTCATCGCATTAATGATTTCAGAAAAAGTATTTTCATGATCAATCTGAATAAAATTCATGTCCCCTTCCGGATCAGCATCGTAACCAAAAGCATGCGGAATTTGCTTCAAAATCAATATCAACCCGATTGCCGCCAACATGCCTTTAATGACAGAGGTGGGAAAGTAATACCCGATAACCCCGGCTCTGACCACTCCTAAAAGAAACTGAAGCACACCGGCCATTAAAACCGCCAGAAGAAATACTTCAAATGAACCAAGAGTTTCAATTCCGTTAAGCACTATTACTGTGAGTCCGGCAGCCGGACCACTCACTGCAGTGTGTGAGCCACTCAATGCTCCCGCTACAATTCCGCCTACAATACCTGAAATAAGACCTGAAAACAACGGTGCGCCAGATGCTAGTGCAATTCCAAGACAAAGCGGTAATGCAACGAGAAAAACAACAATTGAGGCTGGTAAATCTTTACCGAGGTGTTTAAACATGTAGGGTTTCTTTAAATTTTGTCACTTTGAATGAAACAGTAAATATGCTATAAATTCCTGTAAATTTAAGAAATTCAGAACCGCAGATAACAATACTTAACAAAAAATGACACCTACATTTTAATTGATAGTATTACTATTGCATCTGTTAATTCAATTATCATTTAATGATCCAGATAAAGTTAAATGAAAAGATTTACATCAAGGACCCGGAAACGAGTGAGCTGGGTCGTTTAATCGTTAGCGACTCTATTGCGCTTATCGACAAATGGGGATTGGAAAACTTTACATTCAGGAAGCTTTCCAAAAAAATCAACTCCACTGAAGCATCCATATACCGCTATTTCGAGAATAAATATCAGTTATTAGCCTATCTCAACAGTTGGTACTGGAACTGGATGGAGTACAGAGTAAACTTTTCAGTCAACAACGTTGTTGACCCTTATTCCAAGCTTGAAATTATTATAGAACTTCTTACACAACCAATTGAAAGAGACCCTAACTTTACTCACATTGATGAACAAGCCTTGCATCGCATCATTATAAGTGAAAGTGCCAAAACTTATTTGAGAAAAAATGTAGATATTAACAACAGAGAAGGTTATTTCAAAAGCTACAAATTGTTAACCAAACAATTAGCCGATGTAGTTCGCGAAATAATTCCTGACTATAAATACGCTGAGAGCTTAATCACATTAATAATAGAAGCTACTCACAGTCAGGTTTATTTTGCTGATCATCTTCCTTCTTTGACTAATGTAAAAGATAAAAATTGTTCCTTAGTTGAGTTTTGTAAGAATATCGTTTTTTCGGTTATTAAAATGAATAAATGATTGAAGAAGAATTAGATAAAAAAGCAAAAAAGAAAAAGAACCCTGTTTATGAGTTCTTCAATCTGTTATCCCCAGATAAGAAGGATATCATTTACATGCTCACCTACACCGTTTTTAACGGCCTTGTAAATTTGATTTTACCACTGGGTATTCAAGCGATTATAGGGTTGATCATGGGTGGAGCAGCTCTCTCATCCTCATGGGTTATTTTGGTTATTGTAGTGACTCTTGGGGTTATGTTTAGCGGGAGTATGCAAATCATGCAACTGTTTGTAGCGGAGGTTATTCAACAACGCATTTTTACCCGCGCATCATTCTCATTCTCATGGCGAATACCCAAGTTTAAAACTGAAGGGTTACAGGATCTCTATCCGCCTGAGCTCATGAACCGCTTTTTTGATACTATGACAATTCAAAAAGGCCTGTCAAAGCTCCTCATCGATTTTGCATCTGCAATAATCCAAATCATTTTTGGGCTCTTACTATTAGCAGCTTATCACCCGGTATTCATTGCATTTAGCCTGTTGCTCATCGTCATGCTCTACGTGATTTTCAAGTTTACAGGAGCTAAAGGTCTCAACACCAGCATTAAGGAATCTACTTACAAATACCAACTAGTTTATTGGTTAGAAGAAATGGCAAGAACGATGGATACGTTCAAGATTATTGGAAAATCTAAACTGCCATTTAAACGAACCGATTCGTTAGTGGTCAATTATCTTGGAGCCAGAAAAAAACACTTCAATATACTCGTTTATCAATACGGCAGCATCATCCTGTTTAAAACAATTATCACTGCCGGATTATTGATAGTTGGTTCCCTTCTTGTAATTGAACAGGAAATCAACCTTGGACAATTTGTTGCCGCTGAAATCATCATCTTGATCATTATCACTTCAGTAGAAAAACTTCTTCTCAGCATTGAAACTATTTACGATGTACTTACCGCAACTGACAAACTAGGAGTTGTAACAGATGTTGATATTGAAGACAATCGTGAAGGAAATGATGCCAACGAACTGTTTGGTGATGAAAAAGCAATTTCAGTTATACTCAAGAATATCACTTACAAGGGGCTTCATGGCAGGAAGCTTTTAAAAGACATCGATCTTGAAATAGCCAAAGGAGAACGCGTTTGCGTCACTGGTTACAATGGCTCAGGTAAAGGTATTTTAACCAATTTATTCTCAGGAATGCTCGAAGAATTTGAAGGAGAACTCAGTTACAACGGGTATCCATTTGGCAACTTTCAACTTGAATCATTGAGGAGCAACATAGGCGATGTATTACCCTACGAAGATGTATTTGACGGTACAGTACTTGAAAACATCGTGATGGGCCGTGATATATCTATGAAAACAGTTCGTGAAGTTGTGGCCGCTCTCGGGATGGAGAATTTCATTCAGAACCAAAAGGACGGACTCAACGAACCAATTTTGGCCGAAGGGAAGTATCTTTCAAAAAGTGTATTGAGAAAAATAAAAATTGCAAGAGCCATCGTGTGCGATCCTAAGCTTTTGGTTATGGAAGAATTCATGCACAATCTTCAAAAAAGTGAAAGAGAGCGATTGGCAAATTATTTAACTGATAAAACCCATCCATGGACATTGATTGGCGTTTCAAACGATACCTTATTCGCTTCAAAATGTGATAGAATATTAATCATGAAAGAAGGTCAAATAATAGACCAGGGAACATTCGCTGAAATTAAAACTAAACCGTACTTTGATGAACTCTTTATTCAGTGATAACATGGATGAAATAAGGGATTTAAAATCCCTTGGAACCATTTCCAATATTCGGTTTGGTAGAATATTGGCATACTGGTTAATCGTGCTTTTTGTGGCCTTTGTGATAATTCTATTCCTTCCCTGGACTCAAAATATCAATGCCACTGGTAAAGTCACGTCACTTTCACCCGGTGAACGTCCTCAAACCATTCAATCGACAATTGACGGTAGAATTGAAAAATGGTTTGTAAGAGAAGGCCAGGAGGTTCAAAAAGGGGATACAATTATCCATATCTCTGAAATAAAAGACCAGTATTTTGACCCTCAATTGATCGAAAGAACAAAAAGTCAGGTTCGAAATAAGGAAAGTGCCGTAAGTTCTTACAAAGAAAAAATAGAGGCCCTTGAAAACCAATTAATAACATTTATTGAGGGAAAAGAAATCAAACTCTCTCAAGCTAGAAATAAACTCAAACAAGCTAATCTTAAAGTTACTGCTGATAGCATTGACTACGAAGCTGCAAAAGTAAATTTTGAAATTGCAGAGAACCAGCTAACTCGTCAACAAAACTTATTTGAGCAGGGACTCAAATCAAAAACCCAACTGGAAAAGAGGCAAAATAGCCTTCAAAAAGAACGGGCTAAACTCATTTCAGCACAAAGCAAATTATTATCCAGTCAAAATCAAGTACTAAACGCAGAGATTGAACTCAACTCAATCGAAAACCAATACAACGAAAAAATTGCTAAAACTAAAAGCACACTCGCTGAAGCGAGATATGGACTTTCAGAAACTGAAGGCTCCCTCAACAAATTACGTAATCGACTATCGAATTACGAAAAACGCGTAGGTTACCGGTACGTCACAGCTCCATATAACGGTTACATTGCTGAAACACTTCAGGGAGGTGTTGGACAAAACATTAAACAGGGACAGGGAATCGTGAGGTTTGTGAAAAAGAATGCCAAGCTTGCTGCTACACTTTATATTGATCCGGTTGATTTTCCACTTGTGCATGAAGGAAATAATGTTAGACTACAGTTTGATGGCTGGCCGGCATTTGTTTTCTCAGGATGGCCCAATTTATCAATAGGAACCTACCCTGCTGAAGTGGTTGGTCTCGACAACGTGAGCAGCAACAACAATAAATTTAGAATTCTCGTTGCTCCACCAGAGGATGTAGATTGGCCGGAGCTTATTAGAATGGGTGGAGGTGTAAGAGGATTTATTTTACTTGGTGAAGTTCCTGTTTGGTATGAGCTATGGCGTCAATTCAACGGTTTCCCTCCTAATTTTTACGAGTCAATCGATGAAAACGCTCCAAACTCAAACGCCAACAAAACCAAGATCAAAGTTGAACCAAAGCACGTAATCAAGTAATGAACAAGGTTGCGATAATTTTGATGCTACTTTGTGTCTTTGGATCATCTCTGGTTAACGCACAGGATGAAGAAGGCCAGGTGCTCACCTTTGACCAATACATGATGTGGGTGAAAAATGAGCATCCTCTTGCCAAAAACGCCAGGCTACTTGTCGATCAGGCTGAAGGAAACCTGAAGTCTGCAAGGGGTGGATTCGATCCGCAACTCTACGGTGGTGTCAATCAAAAAAGATTTGCCGGATCTGAATATTACCACATCTCAGAATACGGACTAAAAGTTCCAACATGGTTCGGAATAGAGGGAAAAGTAGCTTACGAATACAACCGCGGAACTTACCTAAATCCTGAAAACAATGTCCCCGAAAACGGATTACTGGTTGCCGGTGTAAAAGTTCCTGTAGGTAAGCGCCTTTTCATCGATCAGCGGAGAGCGCAACTCAGGAAAGCACAGGCAATGACAAATTTGTCACAGGCCGAGCGAATCCTCGAGCTCAACAGCTTATTGCAGGATGCGGCATCAGCATATTGGAAATGGTCACAGGCTAACGCGCTATTGAATATCGATCAGAACGCGCTCGATCTCGCCCAGGAGCGTTTTGAAGGAATCGTGCAGAGCTATTTGGGCGGTGACTTACCGGCAATAGACACTACCGAGTCATTCTTAACTGTACAGCAACAACGAATCAACGTGATCGATGCCAGGCAATTAGTTGTTGAAGCAAAGATGGAACTGGAAACATTTCTTTGGAAAGATGAAGTTCCGCTCGAATTAGAAGCTGACATGCGGCCCCAGGATCTGACCGATGTTGTAAAAACAAAAGAAACAGTTAACGACAGCGCTCAATCATGGCTCAACAACATTTACAGCCTCCACCCTAAACTCAGGATGAATCGTGCTAAGATTCAGCAGGCTCAAATAGACAGAAGGCTTAAACTGGAAAAACTCAAGCCTCAACTCGATCTCTCTTACAATTACCTGAGTGGTTATGATAACTACGAAAATGCTGAGTTGCAACGAGCTTACCTCAACAATAACTACAAATTTGGTATCGATTTTAAAATGCCCCTTTTCCTGAGAGACGGACGCGGTGAAGTTGCTGCTGCAAACGCAAAACTCGACATGGCAAATTTTGAAATGTCGAGCGAAATGTTAAATGTGAAAAACAAGCTCAACGCTGCTATCAATAAGCTCATCAACCTCAACGAACAGCTCAACATTCAAACCGAGGCGGTAAAAAACTACGAGAAATTACTCCGGGCTGAAGAAATTAAATTCGATAATGGTGAAAGCTCTGTCTTTCTCATAAACTCACGTCAAATGAAGCTCGTCTCAGCACAGGAAAAACTCACAGACTTGCAACGAAAACACAAAATAGCTCAAACCAAAGTCATGGAATTGAGCGGTGTATTATTCAGGCAGTTTTAACGCTCAGAGCCTAAACCTCTCATCAACTGTAAATCTTCTCGATCAGGTGACTGTATTTGTCGTGAACAACTCTGCGTTTGAGTTTTAGTGTTGGTGTGAGTTCGCCTCCGTCAATCGTCCATTCTGTAGCGCAGAGTTCCATTTTCTTTGGTTGTTCCCAACGCCCGAGGTGATCGGTGCAATTTGTCACTTCTTCCCAAATACGATCAATCACCTTTTGGTTCTGAATGATTTCTTCTTTTTCAGAACCGCAGTTTACATTGTGCTTTTTACACCAAAACTCAACATTTTCAAAGTTAGGAACCACAATCACGGCAGGATGTTTTTGACCTTCACCAACGATGATAGCATTTTCAATAAAACGCGAAGATTTTAGCATATTCTCAATGGGCTGTGGAGCCACGTACTTCCCGCCAGATGTCTTGAACATTTCTTTTTTGCGATCTGTGATTTTAAGGAAATCGTGTTTTGGGCCGGTAAACTCACCAATATCTCCGGTATGAAACCATTCCTTATCTGTCATGACATCATCAGTACGTTCCGGATCTTTGTAATAGCCCATCATCACGTTAGGACCTTTACATAGGATTTCACCGTCATCTGCGATTTTAACTTCAACCTTTTCGAGCACTCTCCCCACAGTTCCTATCATGAAACCTCTGTTGTCCATTTCATTCACAGCAATTACCGGAGAAGTTTCAGTGAGTCCGTACCCCTCCATAACCGGTATTCCGGCTGCGTTAAATACTCTGGCCAATCGTGGCTGTAATGCAGCACTTCCCGATGCTACAGCCTGGGCATTTCCTCCAACAGCTTCGCGCCATTTGCTAAAGATCAGCTTATCGGCAATACTGTGTTTGAATTTGTACCAGCCAGAGGTATTCCCGTAAGGCTCCCATTTTTCAGCTACCGAAACAGCCCAAAAGAAAAGCGCTTTTTTTATTCCGCTGAGGCTCGCTCCTTTCTCGATAATCTTATCGTACACTTTTTCCAATAATCGAGGAACTGCCGTAAAAACCTGAGGTTTCACTTCTCGCAGGTTATCACTAATAGTATCGAGTGATTCGGCAAAGTAAATGCTAACACCTGAAAGCATGTACAAATAGAGCAACATTCGTTCGTAAATGTGGCAAACCGGCAAGAACGATAAACTGCGCGAGTTAGGCGAAACCGGCAATCTTTTCTTGCTGCCAATCGCATTTGACAAAATGTTCCAGTGACTCAACATCACCCCTTTTGGCAATCCTGTAGTGCCCGATGTATAAATGATAGAAGCTAAATCTTCAGACTTAACTTTGCTTTTAATCTCATCAACTTTTTCCTGGTATTGGTCAGATCCGGCATCCAGGATTTTCGTCCAGTGATCAGCTCCCCGGATTTGGTCAAAAGTGTAAACCGCTTTGAGTGTTTCCACTTCATTTTCTATCGACCTTACTTTCCCCAGCAGTTCTTCATCAGAAACGATGCAGAGTTTGATCTCAGCATGGTTGAAAATATACTTGTAATCTTCTTCTGAAATAGTTGGGTAAATTGGAACATCTACTGCTCCAACCTGTAGAATACCCAAATCTGCAACACACCATTCCGGTCTGTTATTCGAAATAAGGGCAATTTTATCGCCCGGCTGAATCCCCATCGCGAGCAAGCCTCTACTGAATGCATTTACATGTTCAATTACTTCCTCTGTACTCCACTTTTTCCAGTCACCATTCTCTTTTGATGACAAACAAGAAGGTTGTGGAAATTGATCCTTTTGGTAGTAGATAACATCAAATAGCCTCTTCAATTCAGCCGACATACTTTTTTGTTTTAACTTGTTGCTCCACTAAAATACTAATTTTGATAACCTGATTGATATAGCAGATTAACATTATTTTCTCATGGTCGTAGAAACAGCCTTTTCCAAAGATCTCAAACTCCGTTTTCCATTAATTGTAGCACCTATGTTTTTGGTTTCAAATGCTCAAATGATAAAGGCAGCTATCGACAATGAGGTGATGGGCGTTTTTCCCACACTCAACTTTAGGAATGACGGAGAGCTGGAAAAGGTTCTGACCGAAATAAAAGATTACGACCAACAAAATGGCGGAAAAGGCCATTACGGAGTCAACCTCATTGTGCAAAAATCGAATCCGCTTTACGAGAAACACCTCAAAATATGTATTGAACAAAAAGTTCCGTTTTATATCACAAGCCTTGGAAACCCGACAGAAGTTATTGAAGCTGCTCACCAATATGGCGGAAAAGTTTTTTGCGATGTCACAAACCTGAAACACGCACAAAAAGTAGCTGATGCCGGGGCAGACGGCTTTATAGCTGTCACCCAGGGAGCTGGTGGCCACGCTGGCCCCAACCCGATGAACATTTTGATTCCGGCTCTGAAAAAACGTTTTCCAAATATTCCGGTGATTGCTGCTGGCGGAATTGCCCACGGCAACGCGATCACCTCTTCTTTAGCTCTTGGGGCTGAAGGTGTTTCAGTAGGCACCCGCTTTATAGCTTCTAACGAGGCAACTGTTAATGATGCATACAAAAATGCGATAGTTGATGCAGGAATGGATGATATCGTGATGACAACAAAGCTTTCTGGAACTCCTAGCTCTGTGATCAATACTGATGAAGCTAAAAAAATAGGTCTCAAACAAAACTTCCTCGAGCGTTGGCTCTCCAAAAACAAAACCACCAAAAAATACTTCAAGATGTGGGTACAGTACCTGGGCATGAAAAAGCTCGAAAAATCTGTAGCTGCCAACAACTACAAACGAATTTGGTCTGCAGGAAAGAGCGTGCACATGATTGAAGATATTTCACCCATGAGCAAAATCATTGAGCGTCTTGAAGGTGAAACAATCAAGTCTATTCAGGAAACCACCAGTTTACTAAAAGAGCAATAATCACTTTTCCTTTTGCGCGGCAAAAACCTGCACGCAATTGAAACGGTATTTTTCGTGTGGTTCAATTGAAGCTCCCATGAAATAAAAATCATTGGCGAGCAAATTCTTCCTGTGATCGAGAGACGGAATTCCCTCATCAATAAGGAGATCTATCACAATCCACGAAGCCTGATCATAGCCATATTGGCAATTTTCACCGTAACCGTAATACTCTTCCATTATTGGCTGCATTCTCTTGCTGAAAGACTTTCCATTTGCCCCGTCATGACCGATTTCCCCTGCTTCACCCATATCCACAGCGTGTTCCTGGGCGATATCATAAAGAAGCTTTTGAGGTTTCAACACATGAACGGCCTCCATTTTTTTCAGATCTCTGATCAAAGAGCGATAATTCCCCGATTTTTCAAATGGTTGTGCACTTTCCACAAAAGCAGGTAAATAATCATCTGCGAATTTTTGGGGATACAAACGAGCCAAATTGGTAATCGTGAAAACCTGCTTTTCTTCATCTGTGAGGTAATCTGCTGATGTTGCTATTGCAGCTTGAGCAATTTCCTGATCAGTAAAAAACTCGTTGAGCCGGATTTGACCTATACTGTTCAAACCCAGCAAAACAATCACTATTAAACTACTTAGTGTTTTCATAAACTTTCTTTCCTCCTAAATACGTGTAAACTACTTCAACATCTTCAAATGCCTTTTGCGGAGCGGTCATAATATTCTTGTTCAGAACCACAAAATCTGCCAGCTTCCCTTTCTCCAGCGAACCTTTGTAGCTCTCCTCAAAGTTTGAAAGAGCCGGCCAAATCGTCATTCCGCGCAGCGCCTCTTCTCTCGTTAAACTCTCCTCTGGTTGAAAAGGTTCACGGTCAGAGCCGAGCTCAGTCCTGAAAACAGCGCTGTAGAATGTCTTCAATGGATCGATGCCCTCTACCGGGAAATCGGTTCCCAGGTTGATAATTCTGTTTTGATCGAGTAGTGTGCTGTAGATGTAAGCGTCTTTCACTCTATCACCGAGTCGCTCAGGAGCCCACGGACCATCAGAAGTTGCATGCGTTGGCTGAACACTTGGAATAATTGTGTATTCCTGAAATTTTGAAACATCAGCTTCGTTCACGATTTGCGCGTGCTCAATTTTCCAGCGTTTGTCATTGGTTCCTTTTAAGACTTCACCGTAAATGTCAAGAATCAATCTGTTTGCTGAATCGCCAATGCAATGAGTGTTGAGCTGGAAGTCATATTCATTTGCTTTTTGAGCTATTTCTTTGAAATATTCCTCGTCATTGAGAATCAATCCATAATTATCCTGATCATCAGAATACGGTTTCAAAAGAGCTGCGCCTCTACTCCCGAGCGCACCATCAGCGTACATTTTGATGCTTCTTAGCGTAAAACTTTTATCCTGGATAAATCCACTTTTAAGAACACTGTCCAACTTTGGATCAGTTGAAGAAATCATTGCGTACAATCTCAACAACAGTGCCGAATCCTGCTGCATTTTGCGCATAACCTCAATGTCTCGAATTGGCAATCCGGCATCAGAAAGTGACGTTAAACCAACGGCAAAACAATTTTGTTGAGCTTCGAGAATTGCGCTACGGAGCTGTGAACTTTCGGGCTCTGGCTCTGATCGTGAAATTAATGAAACGGCATTATCAATGAGTAGCCCCGTAGGCTTACCGTTATCATCGAGTTTGATTTCTCCGCCTTTCACATTTTCAGATACAGAAACACCGGCAGCTTCAAAAGCAGCCTGATTGGCAATTGCAGCATGCCCGTCAATTCGCTGGAGCAAAACCGGCTTATTGGGAAACAATTCGTTGAGCTCAGCATTAGTAGGAAAGTCATTATTCTCCCAGTCGTTTTGATCCCAGCCTCTACCTGTTATCCATTTCGTGTCATTTTTTTGAGCAAACGCTTTCGTTTTTTTGAGACATTCATCCCAACTATTTGTGCCGGTAAGGTCAACTTTTAATAAGCTTTTTGCATAGCCGTAAAAATGACAATGTCCATCAGTAAAGCCCGGGTAAATGAACTTTCTGCGCAAGTCAACAGTATTCTTAGACTGAAAGTGATTCATGATTTCGCGCTCTGCCCCGATGGCAATGATTGAATCATTCCGAATAGCCATCGCCTCAGCTTTTTCATTCGTTTCATTGACCGTATAAATTGTTCCGTTGTGAACGATGAGGTCAACTTTTTCTTTTCGCAATCCTGAACAGGAAGTAATAAACCCAAGCGCAAGTGATACAAGAACTATGTTTCTCATTTAATTTTATTTTATCTATCGCAAATTAAGGACTTCATTTAGAAATGCATCCAATAGTTTTCGAGATCATAGCTCGATCTTTTAATGAAAACAATAATTCTGCTACTTTCTGA
>NZ_JAVLBN010000044.1:0-17055 GCF_031581065.1 Salibacter sp. | reverse complement strand
GAGTTATGTGGATTCGTGCCTACGGCACTTAACTTTTAGTATTTTAACTCTCACAATACTTCGACTCCATCCTTCAGCTTCGCATTTCGACTGCGCTCAAATCACCACTCAGGAATCCGCTCAATGCTCCGCTCATAAGTGGGTGTTCAGATTTAACCAATTTCTAATGCATCTAAACTTCATGATGGTTGAAAAAGTGAGCAACAGCGAACTCGCTGCGGCCGCTGCGTTATTTGCAGAGCTACCATCAAAAAAACTCTGCGTTCGCTGCGCTACCTAAAATCATCATTAGAACTTCTCTCGACCTGGGCCTCGACCTTGACCTTAACTCCCTATACTTCGACTCTGCCAAAGCTTCGTACTTCGATAAACTCAGCACAGCGCTCAGCATCTCTTAGAAGAACTTGCCATATGGCGTATTTCAATGGTTAGTGATTCTTAGATCCACGCACTTGCTGCGGGACGGGTCTGGCTTACTAAAAGCAAACTCCCAAATCTTAGTGAATCTTACTCTTTGACCACAGTCAAAGACTAGATGAACTTAGACCCTCGTTACGAAGGAACGGGGCTCAACCTCACATCTTCATCCTCGCCATCGGAGGTCGGTACTGGCCGTTATAGTTCTTTTCTAAAAAACTGTAATAGGCCGTAATGCCGATCATTGCAGCGTTATCAGTACAATAGGCAAAGGGCGGAATAAATGTATTCCAATTGTTCTTTTTGCCCAATTGAGTGAGAGATTCGCGCAGTTCAGAGTTGGCTGATACGCCACCAGCCAGAGCAATGTCTTTAATCCCGTGTTTTTTAGCAGCTCTTTCCAGTTTTTGCAAAAGAGCTTTGATGATCGCTTTTTGCACTCCGGCCGCGATGTGTGCCTTGTTTTTTGCTACGAAGTCGGGATCTAATTGTGTACCTTTTTGCAACTTGTAGAGGACATTGGTTTTCAATCCGCTAAAGCTGAATTCAAAATCGGGCATGTCAGCAACGGGAAACCGAAACTTGTCTGGATCGCCTTCTTTAGCGAGTTGATCGATAACCGGGCCGCCCGGGTAGGGAAGTCTCATCAGTTTGGCCACTTTGTCAAAAGCCTCTCCGGCTGCGTCATCCTTTGTTTCTCCCAGGACTTCCATTTCAAAAAAATCTTTCACCAAAACAATTTGCGTGTGTCCGCCCGATACGGTCAAACACAAAAACGGAAATTGCGGTATTTGACGCGACTTCTCACGGTTCTGAATGAAATGAGCGAGAATATGAGCGCGCATGTGATTGACCTCGATTACAGGCTTTTTGAGCGCGAGTGATAAACCATTGGTGAAAGATCCGCCAACGAGCAAAGAGCCCATCAACCCAGGTCCGCGCGTGTAACCGATTGCTGATAGCTGTTCCAGTTCAACTCCGGCTTGCTCAAGCGCCTGGTCTACAACCGGAATGATGTGTTTTTGGTGAGCGCGCGATGCCAACTCGGGAACAACACCTCCGTAAGCTTCGTGCACTTTTTGCCCTGCAACTACGTTACTCATTTCCACACCGTCAGCAATCACTGCTGCAGAGGTATCATCACATGACGATTCAATTCCCAAAATTACTACTTGTTCACCCATTTATGGTACTTTTGCGCGTCCCCCAATTATGGCGAGAAACAACTTGAAAGTCGGCAAAAATATGAAAAGAGCGTTGAAATGGCTCACAGGCTTAATCGGCTTGTTGGTGGTATTTCTTGCTGCGCTCTATATTTTGCTCATTACGCCTCCCGGTCAAACTTTTGTCACGCAAAAAATCGCTTCTTACGCCCAATCAAATCACGGAATTGATCTATCGGTCAGAGCCGTGGACATCGGCTTTTTCGATCACGTCATACTCGAAGGCGTACAGGTGAATGACGACCAAAACGATACTTTACTTTACGCAGGTTCTCTCGATGTTGGTGTGTGGGATTTGAGTTTTAAAGAGACTCAAAACGCACTCAATATCCGGTATTTTCAAGCTGATAGTTTGCATTTCCATTTAGTTCAGCAAGCAGGAGATACGAACACTAACCTGAATTATTTATTGAATAAGATTCCACAGTCAGAACCAGATACATCTGCCAGCAAACCATTTACCCTTACCGCTGGTGAAATTCACGTTAATAACTCGCACTTTATTTACAGGGACTACAACGTTACCCAATCAGATTCCGGAATTGACTGGAGTCATTTGAACTTATCGAAGCTGAACGTATCGGTAGTCGATTTCAGCCTGGATGGCGACACGATTTTGGGAGATATCCAAAAACTTCAGGTAGCAGACTGGTCTGGGTTTGAGGTTGAACAATTTTCGGGGAAAGCTCACTTTTCACCTGTGAAGACGGAAGTGAACGATTTGGTTATCAAGACTCCTAATTCTGACCTTAACTTCGATTTACGCTTTTCCTACAGCGAGTTGGCTGCCTACAGCGACTTTATCAACTCCGTAAAGATGACAGGCGAGTTCAATTCGTCTACACTGAACTTTGCTGATATCGCCTATTTTGCTCCAACACTGACAGGCTGGCGTGATACAATCCGTTTATCAGGTAAAGTAAAGGGGCGGGTGAGCAACCTCAAAGCCGATGATATGGATATCCGTTTTGGAAAATCGAGTCGGTTAGTTGGTGATATCAACATGAACGGACTACCCGATTTTGAGAATACGTTCATGATGGTTGACGTCAAGCAGCTCACGACCAATAGGTCAGATTTGCAAACGATTTCTATTCCTCCGTATGGATCTGACCAAAAACTACAGGTGCCTGCTGAAATTGGCAGAATGGGGAATATGCGGTTTACCGGGAATTTCACAGGTTTTGTAAATGATTTTGTGGCAAACGGTAAGCTCAAAACCCGTTTGGGCTCGCTGGAAACCGATATCAAGCTCGCGCAGAATGAAAGTGAGGTTTTCACTTACAGCGGGGAATTGATCTCGAAAAAGTTTGACCTCGGGAAGTTAGTCGATGCAAAGGAAACGGTTGGGAAAGTATCGCTCGTAGCCGATGTCAAAGGAAAGGAATTTGACCCGGAAACATTGGATGCTGATTTGGAAGGAAAGATCCAGGAAATTGAATTCATGGGTTATAATTATCAGGATGTTATACTTGGTGGTAAATTTACAAACAAGATGTTTCGCGGGAGTTTCTCCGTCAACGATACCAACCTGGCGATGGAATTTAGAGGTTTGATCTCGTTGCGTGATACAACCGAAATTAGAGCTGAGGCGCGCGTCATCAAATCTTATCCGGTAAGGCTCAACTGGATTGAAAAAGATTCATCATTCTTTTTGAGCGGGGCTGTAAACGCCAATTTTAAAGGAAACTCGATCGATGATGTGCTGGGTAAAGTTGTTGTTGATTCTGTCACAATTGCTGAAAAAGAGAAAATGGCCACGCTCAAACAAATTGAGTTTTCTGCTCGAACTAATGCGAGCGGAAAAACACTTCGTTTATCATCTGAAAATCTCGATGCTCAAATTAATGGCCAGTTCAACTTTGCTGAGCTTCCTAATGCACTGAACTACATGTTCTACGAAGTTGTGCCATCAGCTTATTCAGATCCGGTTGAAAGACCGAAAGAGGACGAGCAATTCGAACTCAAAGTAGAGCTGAATGAGTTTTCAAAATTCTCAAAGATTCTCGTTCCACAGGTGACCGTTCTGGATTCGCTTTACTTTGGTTCTAATTTCGATCTCAACAACAAAGAGTTGAACTTCAATCTCAAAACAGGATTTTTGGAAGTTTCCGGACTAGGTATTCAGCCGGTGTCAGCTACTTACCGCCAAACGTCTAACGAAGTGAATGTCGATATCTCGACCCGTAAAATCGCTTTTTCAGACAGTGCCTGGGCGAAGGACTTTACGATTAACGGAAACGCCCAAAAAGATTCAGCAATTGTTTCGATAGACTGGGACAACAAGCAAACTGATAAAAACTACAAAGGTGATCTCAATTTCAAGGGACAGGTTTTGGGGCCTAAAGAGCTAAAAGTGGTGTTTGAAAATTCCTATTTCACTCTTGCTGATACGCTATGGAAAGTCCCTGAAAACAGTTATGTCAAAGTCGATCACGATACTGTTACCATTAAAGATTTTCAATTCTATCATAAAGATCAGGGATTGAGCCTGAATGGTAGAATTTCTCCAAATCCATCAGATTCAGTTGTTCTGGAAGGAGATGAAATCGACCTCAGGTTATTCAACCTTCTATTGGCTCCGTATTCAATTGAGTTGGGAGGAGAGCTCAACGGTGAAGTAGCAGCGAACGATTTGTACAACACTCCAATGATATATGGAGATATGACCATAGATGAGTTGTTTGTCAATGATGTAGGTTTGGGAGACGCATCACTCATGTCGCGCTACCGATCCGGAAGTAACGATATTGAAGTAGATGCCGGCTTTGTGAAAAAAGGGACGCATCTAATGGATCTGAGCGGTTTTATTTACCCGCAAAAGAGCGACAGCGCCATCGACCTCGAGTTGAGCTTTAAAACACTTCCCGTGAGCTTTTCAGAGCCATTCATGGAAGACTTTATCACAAATTTAGAAGGAACACTTTCAGGAAAAGTGAACATTTCAGGGAAAACGACTGCTCCAAAACTCAATGGCGGACTCACACTCAGTGATTTTTCTTCAAAGGTGGATTACCTGAACACTTCTTACTCGATTGAGAAAGGAAATTTCTTCATCGATGACGGTATTTTTGGAGCCGATTTACTCAAAATCAAGGATGAAGAGGGCAGAGTTGCCCAGTCCAATATTTCCATCATCCACAACAACTTCAAGAACTTCAACTACGACATTTGGATCACGACCCCTGAAGGGTTTAAGGTTTTGAACACAACCGAAGAAGACAACGAGCTATTCTACGGAACGGCTAACCTCAGTCCTGAGAGCAGCGTCACACTTGAAACACGTTCGAGGGGAAACATCCAGCTCACTGTTAATGCCGGGACGGGTGACAACACGGCTATATTCCTGCCATTGACAGGAAGTGAAAATGTGAACGAAAGCGATTATGTGACTTTCATCGATCGCGATAGTCAGCGCGTTGAAGTGAATCCGGTCAAAGAAGCCAATATCAAGCAGGGTTTCATCCTGGATATCGACCTCGATGTGAGCGAAAACGCTATGGTTCAGCTCATTTTTGATAAATCAGTTGGCGACTTGATCGAAGCGCGGGGTGAGGGAAATATTTCGATCGACATCGATGAGTACGGGAACTTCGAGATATTCGGAACCTACGAAATCAACAAGGGAAGTTACCTCTTTACGCTCAAGGATCTGATCAATAAGCGTTTTACGATTAAGCCGGGCAGCTATATTTCATGGAATGGCGACCCGATGAAAGGCGAAGCCAATATTACGGCAGTTTACTCACTCAGAACCAATCTTTACGACCTAAATTTGCCCGTTACCACCGATACTAACGAGTTGAAACGCAGGGTTCCGGTCGATTTATTATTGAACATGACAGGCGACTACACCAATCCGGATTTGACATTTGATTTTGACTTGCCCGATAAGTATGCCGATATTGAAAGCATATTATCTAATATGGAAACGGGCGACAAAAACAAGCAAGTGTTTTCATTGTTGATCCTTAACAAGTTTGTCGCTTACGGCTCTGGCGGGCCAGGTGGTGGAACGAACAACGCTCTGGGAAAAAACTCATTTGAGCTGTTGAGTAATCAGCTCAGTAACTGGTTATCACAAATTAGTGATGAGTTTGATATAGGTGTCAATTACAGGCCTGGAGATCAAATTTCCAGCGAAGAGGTCGAGGTTGCACTTTCCACACAGCTGTTGAACGACAGAGTAGTGCTGGAAACGAACGTGGGTGTACAGGGAGATAACCCGAGTACTAATCGTGACGGTTCACAAATTATTGGAGACTTTTTACTCGAGTATAAAATTAGTGAAGATGGAAGTGTAAGGAGCAAAGTGTTCAATAGATCAAACACTTACAATCCGGCATATGAGAATCAAGCTCCTTATACGCAGGGTGTTGGTATTTCCTATCAGGAAGATTTTGCTACCTGGGAACATCTGGTTTGCCAAATCAGACGTAGGTTTATGAGTGAAGAGGAAAAGAAAAACCTCGATTGTGAAGAATATGTGAGACAGAAAGCCAGATTGCGTGAAGAAAAGAAGAAAGCTGAGCAGGAGGGAAATGAAGCTGATTAGAATTTAAAAAATACCTGGTCATCATCTCATCTTTATTCACATTAACAAAAGTTGAGAAAATCAGATTATTGAAAAACCTATTTTTGTCAAGAATGAATAAGCGAATTGCAATACTTGGATGTGGTTGGCTGGGACTACCACTTGCTGAAAAACTCATCGATGAGGGCTATGAAGTAAATGGATCCACAACTACAAGTGTCAAGCAAAAACTGTTGCGTCAAAAAGATGTTACTCCTTTTTTGATCAACACTGAAAACCTGGATGAAGATACTTTTTTAGATTTCTTACAGGTTGACACGCTCATCATTACGATGACTCCCCAGAGCAAAAAGCGGTACAGAAAGTTAATCGAGTACGTTGAGAAATCACCTGTAAAGAAAATTCTATTCGTGAGCTCAACTGCTGTATATCCCGCAAATAACGATGTTGTACACGAAAAGGACGCAGTTTATATGAAAAGCGTTCATTCTGGTAGAGTAATGCTCGAACTGGAAGAGCTTTTCACCGGAAACGACAGCTTTGAAACTACGGTAATTCGCTTTTGCGGATTGTTTGGTCCGGCAAGAATTCCCGGTCGTTTCATGTCAGGATTTCGTGATCTCAAAGGAGGAGATAATCCGGTCAACATGATTCACCTCGATGATTGTGTTCAAATCTTGTGGCGCATTATAGAGCGTGATATTTGGGGAGATGTTTTCAATGCCTGCAGCGATCATCACCCGTCAAGAAAAGAGTTTTACAAGATTGCTGCTGACTCTGCCGGACTTGCTCCACCGGAGTTCTCCAACAAGCAAGAGCCCGATAAGTACAAAGTAGTATCGTCAGATAAACTCAAAGAAAAGCTCGATTACTCATTTATTCACCCAAATCCACTCAAGGCGCTTAAATGAAGTTGATCTCGCTCATATCAATGCTCTTTTTGGTTGGATCCACTCTGGCTCAAAAATCACCTAAAATAGAGGTGAAAGGAAAGGTCATTGGTGATGAGGGCGAAACATCATTCGCTACTTTATTTGTCGTGAATAAGCGAACAAGAGTGGGAAACTTTGCTGAGCCAAATGGGTCTTTTCAAATCAAAATCAGAAAAAACGATACACTGTTAATTGGAGCCTCAGGCTACAAGACATTCAAATTGAGTTTTGCCGATTCTACTTTCCGTGATGTGTATGATGTTACTGTTCATCTCAACAAGTTGAGCGTACAACTCAAAGAGGTAGAGGTTTTTGCAGAGCGTGACTTAGTGGAAATCTACAAGGACATTGAAAAGCTCGGTTACGATGAAAAGGAATACAAAGTAACCGGAATCAACGCTCTTGAAAGTCCTATCACGGCTCTCTACGCATCGTTGAGCAGGAGAGAGCGCAAAAAACGGGAGGCGTACAGACTCATTAACGAAGATAAAAAGCGCAAACTCCTCAAAGAGCTCTTCCAGCAATACGTTGATCACGACATTATCCAACTCAAAGAAGATGAATTTTACGAATTCATCAACTTTTGCAACGTGAGCGAAGAGTTCATGCAACAATCCACACAATACGAGTTCATCCAATACGTAAAGATGAAATACCGACTTTACAAAGAAGTTACCCGGTTTGATGAATATGAGCGTTATTAAAAATCGAATTAACTACGTTTTGCATTTAATTGTAAAGCTCTTCAATGTTTAGATCAAATTATTTTTTAGTTGTCCTGTCCTAATTTTCATTTTAAAGATTTCCAGTGAAACACAGTGAATTAGATTTATGACACTATTACTTTTGCCACATAATCCTTACCGATAAAAGGGTTTCCCTTCACACGAAAACGCCAGTTTCGCAGAGCATCTTCACCGGCATAGTCAACACCAACGCGGTGAGATTCCATTATTTCCTGATCGTGAATTTTAATATTGTGATCTTCGATAAAGATATCATTGTCAACGAGATCCAAGCCATAATGATCGAGCGAAATATCCATCGCTTTCGACACTTTTCCCGGTCCGTCACTCACCATCCGTTTCAGTCTTGTTTGATTCCTGCGTTCCAAAACAGCATCGATGTTTTCGATAGGTTCTACGGCTCTGACCAGCACCGCATCAGCTAAATCCTTTTCATTCGTCACAATGTTGAAGAGCGTGTGAATACCATAACACAAATACGTGTAGACTTTCCCGCCTGTATTGTACATCACCTCAGTTCGCGGTGTGCGTTTTTGAAAAGAGTGTGCAGCCCTGTCGTTTCGGCCACAATAAGCTTCCGTTTCAACAATTTTGGCCTTTGTGACTATACCGTTGACATTTGTCACCAGGACTTTCCCCAGCAAATCCTTACTGATTTCAACCACATCATTCCGCGTATAAAATTCTCTTTTGAGCTTACTCATGCTTGCCTGGTGTGACTTATTTTATCAATTTAGAGCAAAATTAGAGTATGTTGCGAATCTTGCTAATTCTTCTATTTCCGGTTGTTGCTTTTGGTCAATACGTACCTGAAGATGACATCAATGCTGATGTAGCCTTTGAGCAGCCTTTCTTCCTCTCGGTCAGAGCCGGAGTTTCAGCTCCCGTAGAGGATTACGGTAGGTCGAGCGTGTCAGATTCTGATCCGGGATTTGCCAAAACCGGCTATTATGTAGTTGGCCAGTTTGAGACGTATTGGGAAAACGGATTGGGGTTATTTGCTGGAGTAAGGTACAATCAAAATCCATTCAATGAAAGCGATTTTGGAAAAGCAAGCCTTTCAGTCAATCCGGGCTTTGAATTGTTGAGTTCACAGTCAGATCCGATTCGCGACATCATGGGAGAAGCAGGAATAGCGGTACGCAAAAAGCTGAGTTCAAACCTCTATTTTGTTACAAGGTTAGGAATGGGCGTTTTTCAAAACACATATCCCGGACAACGCATTAGATTGGAAAACCAGCAGGGAGAATACATCGTGCAGAGCAATGAATCACAGGCCAGTAGTGAATACTGGACGGCAGGGATCGATTTGCATTACGGATTATCAGAATCTGTAAAACTCGTTCTGAACACTGCTTATGTGAGCGGAAATGCAGAACACAAAGAAGTACCACAAAGAACAACTGAAGTAGCCACCGGCAGGCAAGCAACAACACGATACGATATAGAAAACAAACTCCGCCTTTTCAATGGCGGAGTAGGGATAATGTTTTTGTTTTAAGCTCTTGTAATTAAGAAATTGGGAAATGCACTAATGAGCACTTTTTTGACTTTCTTTAAAAAGTTGATAGGAGGTGAGTCGTTGGTTTTTAAATAATTTATAATCTAACCTGTTTTTTTAGTTACTGTTAGGTTTTATTCGCCCTCTCTCAATGCTTCTCTTTCTTAAATAATTCAAAATCTCTTCTTGAGACATCTTGGCGAACATTTTGCTCAATCGGTCTTTTTGCTCACGGGCAAATTTAACCGCATCAAATCCTTTTTTCTTTTCAGTTATCATAATTCATTAAATCTCTTGGTGCACGAATTTCAAGTTGTTTATATCCATTTTTTAAATTAATCGAATTGTATCCTCTAATACGCTCAATATTAACGATATGTTTAAAATTCCAACTCACAAGCAGATCAGCTTGATAAATAGTTGCTAATGCAATATGTAGGCAATCAGCATAACTGGTTATACCAACAACTTCTTCTTCAATATATTCAGTTGCTAAGCCTACGGCCTCATCGGTATCTTCGAGAAACTCAGTATATGATTTGTTGAGTTGATTAACCAGTTTTTTAATATGTTCTGGTGCGAATTCTAACTCTTCATCAATCATTGTTGAAATAAGCACAGTGAATTCACCGTTCAGAATTCTCTTAAATAGAGGTATAGTAAACTCCTTAAATTCATCATCGTAATATCCACCAAAAACAGAAGTGTCTAAATAAATCCGCTGTTTTTTCATAGAATAAATATACCAATTTCAACGAGATATCACAATCAAGATATGGATTCTATTGCCTTTCACTAAATTATAAGCTTAATCATCAAGCTGATCGATTTGCTGCTGGAGCATCTCGTTGATCATTTTCTTTTCCTGAGCAGTTAAGTTTTGTTTTTGACCATTATTTTGAGCGTGTTCTTTCAAATATTCATAGAGATCTTTCTTCTTGATTTCATAAGCGATAAAGACAGTGTACTCCTGCTCGTTGAAGTATTTTTCTTCACCGATTTTCCTTATTTCGCCAATCTTCGTGTTGACAACTGCACGCGTTAAACTTTGGAATTTTCCGGTGATTTCATTTTTGTCTTCGTAATCTGTTTGAACAAAAAAGTCATCAGCGATTTCTTTGATCTGCGTTTCTACCTGTCCGGCCAATGAAGCTCTCGCCTGTACATCTGCTTTTTTCATAGCAATTTGTTCGTCCCGACTTTGCGCTTTTCCAACAGCTCTGAAAAAGCGATTATTGCTCTCGTAGCGGTTTCCGGAAAAAGGGTCTTTTAATTTTGATCCGTAAGGAGACTTACACGACCATGCAAATACGAGAAGAGCTGATAAGATAAATAGAGTAGTACGTTTCATGATTTTGAGTTTTGTGTAAAGATAACATAAACTGTACCAGAGTGGAGTTTTGAGTTCTGAATTAGCCACAAAGTTGCAAAAACTCAAAGTTAGTTTCTTCGTGTTATTTGTGACTTTGTAACTAAAATCGCGGCCTAAGCCTTGACCTGTGGGACGTGCTTACAGCACTCGTTGGGAGCTCACCTTACTTTAGCTCTGGGCTGAAGCCCAGAGTTATGTGAGTTCGTGCCTGCAGGTCTACACGAAACTAAGCTCCTTTAACAGCTTAAAAATTTAATAATACCAAAATCAACATTAGAACGCTCTTGGCCTCAACCTTGACCTCAACTCTTAGTGAATCTTAGTCCTTGACGCAAGTCAAGACTTAGATGAACTTAGACCTACTGACGCTCCAGTCAGTAAAAAGCTCGTAACGAAGGAACGGGACTTGACCTCCACCTAACTAAACCCCACCAGTGTACCGCTTCGAATACATTTCTTCCGGCAAATCATCAGGGCGTTTGTGTTTCCAGCGTTTGTGCGTCCAAATCCAGTTTTCGGGAGATTCGCGAATTGCTTTTTCCAGCGCCTTGGTGTGGATCTCTGTGATTTCGCCATCGCTGTATTTTTGCGGATCGGTGACAAGCTCAACAAATTTGCAGGTGTAATATCCGCGTTTTTTTCTTCTGATATCTACAAAGACAATTGGCAGATTGAATTTTTTGGAAATCCGCTCGCAACCTAAAAATACCGGAGTGTCACGATTCAAAAACTCCATCCAGTATCCTTTGTGAGGTCGGGGGGTTTGATCAGCTATGAGTCCGGTTAGTGTAATGTCGTTGTTTTGTTGTTCTTCCTCCAGCTCATCATAGACTTCCTTCATGGCGGTGAGTTTACTGCCAAACCGACTACGCAAGTCGATAAAGAGCTGGTCAAATGGTTTGTTGTGGAGCGGTTTGTAAACACCGTTGAGCAAATGTTTTCCCTGCAAACTAAACGTAAGGCAGGCGTATTCCCAGTTGCCAAAGTGGCCCATAACGGCTATCGCGCTCTGACCGTTATCATAATATTTTTCCAGTACTTCCAGGTTTTCAAATACAAACCGCTTTTTGAGTTCCTTTGGCTTAATGCTGATGCCTTTTACAATTTCCACGATCAGATCCGCAAAGTAGTGGAAGAATGATTTTTCAATTCGCTTGCGTTCTTGTTCGTCTTTCTCGGGAAATGAGAGGCGTAACTGTTCGCGAACAAGCGCTTTCCTGTAGCCAACAATATGGTACACGATAAAGTAAACCAACCCCGATAGGCCGTAAAGCACCGATAGCGGTAGCCTGCTTAGGAGCTTGATGATCGCAATTCCAAACTTTGTCATCATGCGTTAACTTTCTGGTCGATTTTGAACTCGCTGGTCGTGTGGAAGTCGATATCAGGATAGTCCTGAATAGCCTGGTTCAACAGGAACTGACTCTCAGCTAAGAATACCCAGTTATCATCTTTGTCTTTTGCCACGTAGCGAGCCTTGACACGCGTAAAATGATCGAGTTGTTCCTCATTATCAGTCGTGAGCCAAACAGCTTTGTGGTAATTCTTGTGGTGGAACTCAGCCGATGCTCCGTATTCGTTTTTGAGTCGGTACTGGATTACCTCAAACTGGAGTTCGCCAACCGTACCGATGATTTTCTTGTTTCCAGGTTGTTGCGTAAAGAGCTGTGCCACGCCTTCCTCGGTGAGCTGTTGAACACCTTTATCCAGTTGTTTTGATTTCATCGGGTCCTTGTTCACTACCTCCTTGAAGATCTCAGGAGAGAAGCTTGGAACGCCTTTGTAATTGAATTCTTCGCCCTGTGTGGTGAGTGTGTCGCCAATCTTGAAATTACCTGTATCGTACAATCCGATCACATCACCGGGATATGCCTCATCCACAACCTCTTTGCTGCGAGCCATGAAAGAGTAGGGGTTTGAGAATTTGATCTTCTTTCCCTGGCGAACGTGGTGGAAAAACTTGTTGCGTTCAAATTTACCCGAGCAAACACGCAGGAATGCAATTCTATCGCGATGGTTGGGATCTATGTTTGCGTGAATCTTGAAGATAAAACCGCTGAACTTTTCGTGCTCAGGCTCTATTACTCCTTTGTCAGACTCTCTACCGAGCGGACGCGGAGCAATGTTCACGAATTTGTCTAAAAGTTCCTGCACACCAAAGTTATTCAGAGCCGAACCGAAGAAAACCGGGGCGGTATGAGCGTTTTCGTATTCCTTGATTTGGAAAGGATCGTAAACACCTTCAACCAAATCAACATCTTCACGCAATTGATCAGCAGCACTTTCACCGAGTCGCTCATCGAGTACTGAGCTGTCCAGGTCTTTGATGCTGATGACATCTTTTTCTATACGTTGTTTGTTGGCATCAAAGAGGTTGATCCCTTTTTCTTCAAGGTTGTAAACACCCTTGAAACGTTGACCCATACCAATTGGCCAGGTGAGTGGTCTCACATTGATATCGAGTTTTTCCTCCAGCTCATCCATCAATTCAAAAGGATCTTTCCCTTCGCGGTCGAGCTTGTTGATGAATATGAGAACGGGTGTGTCGCGCATCCGGCACACTTCCATCAGCTTTTCTGTTTGTGCCTCCACACCGTTAGCTGCATCGATCACCAAAATAACCGAATCCACAGCCGATAATGTACGGTAAGTATCTTCAGCAAAATCCTTGTGGCCGGGCGTATCCAGGATATTGATCAACTTGTCGCGGTATTCAAATGTCATCACCGATGTAGCCACGGATATACCACGTTGCTTTTCAATCTCCATAAAGTCAGATGCCGCAGTCTTCTTAATCTTATTATTTTTCACCGCACCCGCAATTTGGATAGCTCCCCCAAAAAGGAGGAGTTTCTCAGTGAGCGTGGTTTTCCCCGCATCGGGGTGGGAGATGATGGCAAACGTTTTTCGCTTGTTTATTTCTTCAGAAATCTTACTCATAATGCGCTAGAAAATAGGTGGCAAAAGTATTGAAAAATGAGGAATGGCAGCGCATTTCGGTCAGAACCGGAATCCGGCTCTGACCGTAACCTCGCAGTATCTACCACCTTTCGATGTCTCGTGTCCAAATGAGTTCGCCATCAGTATCACGGATTTCGATCGTTGCTTTGCGCTCTTTGTACGGACCACTCATTTTCATAATCCCGAAGTTGCGTTTGCCGTAATGCGTGCCTTCTACACGGTTTTCGTTTTTCTCGTCAACTGAGTTGTAAGCTGTTGATGTGAGTGGTGAAACGGTGAGGTCGTAAATCTTGTTATCGCCTCGTTCCAGCTTGCTAAGCTCTGTTTTATGGCGATCACCGGTTAGGAAAATTACATTTTTGATGCCTTCTTCAAAAATAGCATCGAGTAACATCTTGCGCTCTTCAGGGTATGTGGCGTAATTCTCGTATTTATCAACCGTGTTGAGTACCTGTCCGCCAACAGCTACAAACTTGAATGTCGCTTTGCTGGTCACCAACGCATCAATGAGCCATTGAATTTGTTTTTCACCCAGGTAAACGCGATTACCTGTTTTGCGGTCATTGGGTGACTTGAACCAACGGTTGTCGAGCATGAAGAAGGCAGCATCGTTGTAGGTAAACATTGTAGTGGCGCACTCTTCATCTTTAAAGCCGTAAGATGGATTGGCCCAAAATTCTTTAAATGTTTCCAATGCCCAGTTTTTGTGGATGTAGCTTCTGTCTGCATTGTTGGGACCGTAATCATGATCATCCCAAATGGCGTAGTTGTTAGCAGAGCCGAGTAGGGGACGCATTTCATCTACATCTCTACTGTGCGTGTAACGGTGCTGAAAACCGCTCTTGCTATCCCAGTCAACTTCTCGCAGGTAAGTGTTGTCTCCCAGCCATAACATCATATCGGGAGATTGTTCAAAAATGGATTCAAATATTTGGTAATCGCCACCGTATGGTTTTCCGGGTCTATCGTATTTTTTCTCGTTGATGTACGTACAGCTGCCCATTGCCATTGTCCAGTTTGGCGGCTCGGTGCGGTGTTGCCACAGTTCTTGCGATTTGAAAGTTGTGGGATAGTCGAAGTCGAGAACTTCTCCGTCAACTTCAACTTGATACGTGTATGTGCGGCCCGGCTCCAGACTGTCTGCTACGAGAGTTGCCGTGTAGGCTGACTCAACGGATGTTTGAACCGGTTCTGACCGAAACTTTTTAACTGCCTCACTACCAGTTGGAATCGTGTAATAAATCAAACTAACAGATGCTTCTCCATCAGTTTGAACCCACACGGCAGATTCGCGCATTGCTGAATAACCGACCATGGGTCCGTTTATTAATTGGCTTTGACTAAAGCTTAATGCTGAAGCTGATAAAAATAAGATTACCAGCACTTTATTTAAAAAAGAACTCATTTTGTATTTGTTTTGTTTGACTACAAAGAAAACCTTCTGAAGGCAAAGAGAGTGCCTTGTTGTTATGAATTTATCATTAAGTTGTATTTGATTACCTGAAGTATTTTATTTAGTTACTTTTGTGTTTATCCAAAAATCATAAAGTATAAATGTCAGAAAAAATAACGCAAAACAACGGAAAGCTAAACGTACCTAACAACCCTGTAATCCCCTTTATTGAAGGAGATGGAATAGGCCCTGATATTTGGGCAGCAGCAAAAAAAGTGTTTGACGCTGCAGTGGAAAAGGCCTATAATGGCGAGAGAAAAGTAGAGTGGAAAGAGATTTTCGCTGGTGAGAAATCTTACAACAAAACGGGAGAGTGGCTACCTGAGCCTACTTTTGAAGCAATTCGTGAATACCTTATTGCAATCAAAGGTCCATTGACTACACCGGTTGGTGGCGGAATTCGCTCCTTGAATGTTTCGCTGCGCCAGGAATTAGATCTCTACACGTGTTTGCGACCTGTTCGTTGGTACAAAGGTGTTCCTTCTCCGGTTAAGGCACCAAACGAAGTTGACATGGTTATTTTTAGGGAAAATACTGAAGATATTTATGCCGGAATCGAGTTTGAGGCTAAGTCTGAAGAGAATAAAAAGTTCCAGTCCCTGTTGAAAGATAACTTCCCTGATCGCTACGATCAAATTCGTTTTCCTGAAACGAGCGGACTCGGGATTAAGCCTATTAGTGAAGAGGGTACCGAGCGACTTGTTCGCGGAGCTATCGACTACGCATTTGAGCACAAGCGCGAAAGTGTAACACTCGTTCACAAGGGAAACATCATGAAATTTACTGAAGGTGCTTTCCGCGACTGGGGTTACGAGGTAGCCAAAGATCAATACGGAGCGAAAGATCTCGATGGCGGGCCATGGCAGGTTATCGAAAAAGATGGTCACAAGATCATTATGAAAGACGTGATTGCTGATGCATTCCTCCAACAGATTTTGTTGCGCCCAACAGAATACGATGTAGTAGCCACGATGAATCTCAACGGAGATTATGTATCAGATGCACTGGCTGCTATGGTTGGCGGTATCGGTATTGCACCGGGAGCCAACATCAATTACGACAGCGGATTGGCTCTGTTTGAAGCCACTCACGGTACGGCACCTAAATATGCAGGAATGGACAAAGTGAATCCGGGATCTGAGATCCTTTCAGGAGCTATGATGTTTGAACACATCGGCTGGAAGGAAGCTGCTGATGCTATTGTTCGCGGACTCGAAGGCGCGATTGCAGCTAAAACTGTGACGTATGACTTTGAGCGTCAAATGGACGATGCAAAATTGGTTAAGTGCTCTGAGTTTGGCGATCACATCATCAAGCACATGTAAGAAACAGACTTATTCATTAATAGTCAGAACCCTGACCACGAAAGTGCGTCAGGGTTTTTTGTGATTTTTGAAATCGTTTTAAGGGGAGGGGATCAAAACCTACTTAAGAAGCTGAAATATTTGAAAATACTGGTTTTTATATTAATTACAAACAATAGGGCTTTTTTTCTCTCATAGAAGCTTTTTAGTACATATCCCATGATATATTGTTGAAATTTAGTTTTATTTAGAAATGCATCCAATAGTTTTCGAGATCATAGCTCGATCTTTTAATGAAAACAATAATTCTGCTACTTTCTGATTTTACAAAATAAAAAATTTAACATTAGCTGCTTATTGAGAAAGAGCGTGTAGAAATTTGATTTTTAGCTATTTTGTGTTAAACTTTGAATTGTTAAAATAATTTAAAAATCTAAAATTCATTATAATGAAGGGTTGAGTAAGTTATGAAAACTCAAAGAGACAGCATTGCTATGACGGGCAATGTACCCACAAAACAAGATTTCTCTAATTCTAGAGAAACGGAATCGCTACTTAGCACTAATTTACCAACGTCAAATGCTAAGACCTTACGCTTTAATCAATTACTAA
>NZ_JAVLBN010000043.1:0-17753 GCF_031581065.1 Salibacter sp. | reverse complement strand
AGAAATTCGAGCAAAGTTTCCGTAAGCCTTGATCTTTATGTCCTTTTGCATCAAGGCAAAAGGACAACACTAAATTCTTGATTAGTTTAAATCACCATTTCTTCAAATGGAATAATGGTATCAAAGCCTTTCTTTGAAAAGTAGTTGATTGCTTCTTTACGGGTGGCGAGGATGAAGTCTCCGCCCCAGGCACCAAGGGATTTTATTGCTCCGGGATAATCGCTGAATCGGCTTTCCCTGATGGGTTTTTTCCCGATGGCTTTTCCGGTTGTTTCCTCGAGTTGGTTGAGTGTTTCTTCAAAACTGTAAAGATCGTCAACTGTTGTAAGTTTATCGGTAAGAGCCGTGATGTGATTTGCGGTCACTTCACGGTCAAATTCTAGTTTGTGGTAATTCCCCACTTCTTTTTGACTGTCTTGTTTTTGGTTGAGGTAAACGAAAAAGAGTTCATCAGCAAACGGTGGGTTGAATGCCACTTCTTCAACTTTTGGCTCGTTGTTTTGGAGCTGATAGAAGATGGGTGAATTGTGCTGTGCGCAGGCCACATCGTAACCGCTCCCGCCCATTGTTTGGCGCAACAACTCAAAAGAATCTACTCCGGCCCATTGAGCCACACAGGAGATCAACGTTGAGCTGGAGCCGAGGCCCCACTTTCGGTTGAAGTCGAGCCGGGTGGTGACCTCGTAATATTTTTGACCGGTTAAAAATGAAGGGTTCAGAATAGAAGCATAGCGGAGAATGTTCTGCAGGTTTCGGGCAGCTTGCTCGTCACTGTTGCTGAGGATTTGGAAGTTTTTGTCGAACCACACTTCCAGCCATATACGGTCGTTTTCATCCATTGCACGCCATTCCACTTTACGCTGATTGGCATCGCGGGTTTGTACATCCAGGCTCTGACCGTAACGAGTGGGAACAGCCAGTGCTTTGGCACCGTCTAAAACGAGGTACTCGCCCGAGATCAGGAGCTTACCGTTTGCCCTGAATTGCATGCTTTACTTTTTGAGCTCTTCAACTGACGAAACACCACGCATCTCGCAAAACTTGTTCACGATCATGTTGTAGTGAGGAACTTTATCCTTGAAGAATTTCTTCATTTCCTCTTTTTCCTCGTTGGTGGCTTCCAGCTTGTTGAGAATGTTGAGCAGGTGCATTTTCATGTGTCCCTGCTGAATACCGGTAGTTACGAGAGCACGCAAGGCACCAAAGTTTTGTGCGAGTCCGCTCGCGGCTACAATGCCCATTAATTCTTTAGCCGATGGATTATCGAGCAGCTCGTGAGCCAGTTTCACAACCGGGTGCAGGTTTGTGAGTCCGCCTACAGTGCCGAGTGCCATAGGAACCTCGATCCAGAATTTGAAAATGCCATCTTCCACTGCGCAATCGGTGAGTGAGCGATATTGGCCACTCCGTGCAGCGTAAGTGTGACATGCAGCCTCGATCGCGCGGAAATCATTTCCCGTGGCAATTACCACTGCATCGATTCCGTTCATGATGCCTTTGTTGTGCGTGGTTGCGCGATAGGGCTCAATGCGCGCCACATGAACAGCGCGTTCAAATTTTTCTACAAATTCTTCGGCTGATACGCCATCGGTTTCGAGAAATTCTACCGGGCAGGAAACCTCAGATCTTACCAAACACTCAGGCGTGTAGTTTGACAGAATACACATGATTATTTGAATGTCTTTTTCCTTTTCGGTGAAAATATCAGATTCTTTTACTGCTTCCTGCAACGTATTGGCGAATTGTTCCAGGCAGGTGTTGATGAAGTTGGCTCCCATGGAGTCAACTGTTTCAAAAGTCGCTTTAATTTGGTAATAGTTGGGCTCTTCAAATGTCTTGTTGATGAGCATGAGATCTTCGATGCCGCCACCGCGCTTGCGCATGTTTTTGGTGATCTCAGCAGTATCGGCATAAAAACGGTCTTTTACTGAGTTGAAGAACTCCCAAAGCTTGTTGTAATCGCCATAGTATGCAAAATGAACGTGACCTACTTTTTTGGTGGAGATCACTTCGCTTTTGAAGCCTCCGCGGTCATACCAAAAGCTGGCTGCCTTGGCGGCTGCTGCAACGACTGAGCTCTCCTCAATTGCCATAGGCATAGCGTAAACCTTATCGTTGATCTTGAAGTTTGGCGCCACACCAAAAGGCAGGAAGTAATTCGTAAGCGTATTCTCGATGAATTCATCGTGAAGCTGCTGTGTTTTAGGGTCTTTGTGCCAGTATTTTTGAAGCGTTTCGCGCGCCTCATCGGGATTGTTGAAATAGTTATTCGTGAGCCATTCGATCTTGGCTTCTTTCGTCATTTTGGAAAATCCCTTTACTTTTTTTGACATGGTCGTTCTTTTTGCAAAATATACTGCGAAAGTAACGCATGTAAAGTGAAATTAGTTTACATAAAAAGGGAATTAAGTTTTTTAGCGGTTGGGTAATAACGGTCAGAGCCCGGACTTCACTCCGGCTCTGACTGTTAATTTATTCACCGTTCAACTTGTACTTGGCCTTGTTGAGCAGGAAGTACATTACGGGTACAATGATGAGTGTGAGGAACGTGGCAAATGTGAGTCCGAAAATGATGGTCCACGAAATTGGCCCCCAGAACATTACGTTGTCACCACCCACATAAATATTGGGATCGAGTGTTTTGAAGAAGCTGAAGAAATCGATGTTCAACCCGATTGCGAGCGGAATCAAACCAAAAATGGTCGTGATTGCCGTGAGCAATACCGGGCGCAAACGTGTTTTACCACCTTCTTCAATTGCTTTTACCACTTCGTTGAACGGAAGTTTTTCATCGTCTTCGAGCTCGAGTTCTTCTCGCCTTCGTTCAATGATGAGGTTGGTGTAGTCGATCAGTACGATTGCGTTGTTCACCACGATACCGGCCAGCGAGATAATCCCTATCATGGTCATGATCACGATAAAGTCCATCTGGAAAATTACCAGCCCTAGCAATACCCCGATCAAACTGAAGAGTACCGAAGTACCGATGATAAACGGAGTACTCACCGAGTTGAACTGCATCACAATGATCATGATGATGAGGAAGAATGCGATAGCGAGAGCAGTTGTGAGGAAGTCCATCTCCTCAGCCTGCTCTTCCTGCTGACCTGTAAACTTGTAGGTGATGCCTTCACTCATGTCGTAATCACTGAGGTGAGTCTTGATATTATTCACTACTTCAGTGGGGTTGTAACCATCGAGCACGTTTGACGAAATCGTGATAATACGTTCCAGGTCTTTTCGTTTCACTGCGCTGAAAGTAGATGTTTTTTTGGCTGTCGCCACTGAAGAAATTGGAATTTGAACGATTTGACCGGTTGAAGGGTCTCTGAATGTGATTCGCTGGTTCATCAGTACTTCAGAATTATTGCGCAATTCTTCTTTCAGCCTGATGTTGATCGGGTAGTCGTCTTCACCTTCTTTGTAGGTGGAAACTTCCTGCCCGTACACTGCTGTACGCAGCGCATTCCCTATTTGTCCGGTTGAAAGGCCAAGTCTGCGCGCTTTAGCTCTGTCGATATTTACTTCTAGCTGCGGCTTGCCCTGTTCAACATCGAGTTTCAATTCCTCAATACCTTCAATATTGGCATCTTTGATAAATGATTTAATGTTTTCAGTCTCTTTCATGAGTGCCAGGTAGTCGTCACCCTGAATTTCAATGTTGATCGGCTTACCTTGCGGTGGGCCAGCCTGGTTTTTATCGACTGATATTTTAGTTCCCGGGTAACCTATTAGGGAGTTCCTGATTTCTGTTTGCACATCGCTGGTCAAAATTCCCCTCCGCAACTGGAATTTCTCGAACGAAACGGTGATTCGGGCCTTGTGCGGTGTACTACCCATTTGCGGACCCTGCATAGGATCTGAGGTTCCTTCTCCAACCTGAGCAATAACAGATTCTACTAGGAAATCTTCTTTCTCACCTGTTTCAGGATTTACAGCCTGGTATTGCTCCAGCACTTTCAGAACCTTTTCCTCGATATCTTTCGTGATCTCATTGGTGTATTCAATATCGGTTCCGATCGGTTTTTCGATGTAGATATTCAAATATTGCGGTTCGTTCTCAGGGAAGAACAGAACCTTTGGTGTAAACTTGATAATGAGAACGATTGAAAGAATCAGAGCCAAAGTGGTTCCGACCAAAAATGCAACCGGCTTTTTGCCGCTGAGTGCATATTTTATGAAACCGTCATAGAAGTTCTCCATTGCCGGGATAATGCGGTTTTGGAAAAAGACCGTTCCCGGATAAATCACAAAGCTGTTCAACAAGAGGAATGTACCGGTTATACCGATGAAGTTCGCTGATACATTTTGACCAGTAAGGAAGAAAATACCGGAAAGCACCAATAACCCGATTGCCGGTTTGATGACTTTCTTGCGGTTGGTTTTGTTTGAGATAAAGGCGTAGTCCTTGAGTGTTAAAATAAGGATTACGGTTACGATAGCTCCAGCAACGTAGTTCAGTGCTCCAGCCTCGGGTTGATCCCCTGCAATGTCTATAAGCATTGCTACAAGTATTGTTACACCGTATATGATTAATCGCTTGGTTGGTATTTTTACATCTTCTTCGTCAATCTTCATGAATTTAGAAGTGAGCACAGGGTTGATGACCAGTGCCACAAATAATGATGATGACAGAACGATGATGAGCGTAATCGGGAGGTACTGCATAAAGTTTCCCACAACGCCCGGCCATAAACCGAGCGGAATAAAGGCCGCTAAAGTTGTTGCAGTAGAAGCTATAATTGGCAGAGCAACTTCTCCAACTCCAGCTTTTGCAGCTTTGAGTGGAGGATAGCCTTCATCCATCAATCGGTAGATGTTTTCCACTACTACAATTCCGTTATCCACGAGCATACCCAGAGCGAGTACGAGCGAGAACAGTACAATTGTGTTCAGCGTTACGCCCATCGCGTTGAGGATGAAGAAAGAAAGAAACATAGAGAGCGGAATAGCAACTCCCACGAAAAGAGCATTACGCAAACCGAGGAAGAAAAGGAGTACTGCAACAACGAGGATAACACCAAAAATAATGTTGTTGGCGAGTTCGTCAACCTGAGTTCTCGTTTGATCACTCTGGTCACCCGTTATTGAAACCTGTAGGTTTTCAGGAAATTCTCTTTGTTGAGCTTTTTCAACGATTTCATTGATTGCATCAGAAGCTTCCAGGAGATTGGCACCACTTCGCTTCATTACGTCAACCATTACAACCGGTTCAGTGTACTGGCGGGCATAGCTTTCTTTTTCTTTTTGGCGGAAAGTGACATTCCCGATGTCGTTCAGGTAAACAATGTTGCCTTTTTCGTGCTTGACAACGATATTTTCGATTTGTTTAAAGTCTTTAAACTCACCCAGCACACGGATGGAACGCTCAAAATTGTCGGTATTGATTTCACCCCCTGAGATTGTGAGGTTTTCGTTTGAGATCGCTCCGGCCACGTCATTGAAGCTGACCTGCATTGCGTTCATCCGGTGAATGTCGAGGTTTACAGCTACTTCTTTTTCAGTGTATCCACGAATATCAACACTGGTGATTTGCGGAAGGTCTTCAATTTCCTCCTGGAGATGTTCAGCGTAATCTTTTAGCTGATCCTGTGAAAATTCTCCTGATAAGTTGATGTTCATGATCGGAACCAGTTCTGAGAAATTCATCTCGAACACGTTCGGTTCTGACGGTAAATCATCAGGGAAGTCTGAGTCGGCTTTTGCTCTATCGACTTCGTCTTTCACTTTTCGCAGCGCTTCTTCAGGTGTAATGCTAAAGTCGAATTTTACCTGTATTGAAGAATATCCCTGAATGGATGTACTGTTCATCTCATCGATTCCAGAAATTGTATTGATTTCTTTTTCGAGAGGTCTTGTGATCAGTTTTTCAATATCGAGGGCTGAGTTTCCGGGATATGGCGTGCCAACGTAAATTTCCGGTGTTACAACCTCGGGGAAACTCTCCTTGGGCATGCTCGAATATGAAATGACTCCCGCAATGAGTATGATTGCGGTGAGGACAAATACTGTCACCCTGTTTTCAACAGAAATTGAGGAGAGTTTAAACTCTTTTATTTTTTCTTTCACGTTACTCATTACCTGTTCGTTTGAGTGTTATTGCTGTAGTGTTACAACCTGGTCTTCTTTTACGCTTCTCGCTCCTTTTGAGATTACGAGTTCATCACCTTTAAGGCCTTCTTTGATGTGCGTTTTGCCATCGTAGCTGAGTCCGGTAGTGATGTACTTGCGTTTCACTTTGTAAGTGTTTTCCTTATGAGATTTGAGCGTGTAAACGTAGTCTTTACCTTCAGCCGTTTGCTGAACGAGGTTGGACTCGATGACAACTGCAGAATCCTGCTGGAAGTCTTTGATTAGTAATCTGGCCAACAAGTTTGGCTTGAGCTCGTCATCAGGGTTCTGAATGTTGACACGCGCCATAAAAGTGCGGTTATTGGGGTTGATGTATTGTCCGGTTCGGGCAATTGATGTATCGATTTCAAGATCGAGTGCATCAAACTGAGCGATTACCTGTGTTCCTTTGTCAACTGTACCGATGTAGCGTTCTGATACATCAGCTTCAATGTACATGTCACCGAGGTTGATAATGCGCATGAGCGGCATTCCCGGTGAAGCCATTTCTCCTTCTTTGGGGAAAATCTTGTCGACTGTTCCGCTTATTGGTGATTTGAGGTTAGCCATATCGAGCTGACTGTTGAGGGTGTTGAGTCTGCTTTCGAGGTTTTCTTTTCTGTTTTTAGCCTCGAGATAGCTTACTTCAGAGCCGATGTTTTTGTCCCACAACCTTTTTTGACGATTGTAAATTTCTTTAGCAAGAGACAATTGTGACTGAACTTCTTTGATGTTGTTTCGCACAACTTCAGCATCGATGTTGAGCAGGAGCTGTCCTTTTTTAACATCGTCTCCTTCATCCACTAAAATGCTCAGTATTTCGCCTGATGTTTCAGCGTAAACCTGTATGTTTTCTTTAGCTTCAACATTTCCGTAAACTTCAATAAAGTGCTTGAATGTTTCGCGGTGGGCATTGACAGCCGCAACCTGGTTGAGCTTTCTCGTGGAATCGAGCTTCACGATTTCTTTTTGAACTGAATCGAGTTTTGACTTGATTGTTTCGTACTCTTTCGTGAGGCTGTCTTTTTGAGTTGTTAGCTCACTTAAAACCGGGTCTTTTGTTTGTTCAGATCCGCACGAAAACAAGAGTAAGGCCGTACTTAAAATTGCTAGATAAGCTCTCATGATTATAAGTTGTTAAGAATTTGATCTAAATTGGTTTTGGATTCTATAAGGCTGTTAATGCTGTTTATATATTGCGCCTGTGTTTGAAAAAATTGTCTTTGTGCCTGCGCGAGATCCAGGCTAGATGAAACTCCCTCTTTGTATTTAAATGTTTGCTTTTTGAGGATTTTGCGCGATAGTTCAAGACTCTCCTTGTTGTTTTGAAATTCGTTCAATGTAGTGAGATAGCTCGATTTTGCCTGGAGGAATTCTACTGAGAGTTGCTGAGTTGTTTGTCTCATGTCAACTTCAGCTTTCTCCATTTCAATTTTTGCCTGCTGAATTTTGTAATGGCGCATTAAACTGGAGAAAATGGGAACTTGCAAACTAACTCCCCACACGGTTGAAGGGTACCAAAAGTCGCCATCACTTACTTCGAGTTCATTGCTGAGGTAGTTTTGATTGTAGTTAAAGAAAGCATTGAGCTTTGGAAGAGCTTTAGCCTGTTCGTTTTTATAATTCAAATATTGAATTTCTTTATTAGTGGCGGCAATTCGGTAATCGATATTTGAAGCAGGGTTGAATTCCTGATTTTTTGCATCCGGTGAGTTTCCGTAAGCAAGAATGGCGTCCAGGCTATCAGTAAGCGTGATAGTTGTATCAACCGGCAATCCCATTTGATATTTCAGCAGGTGTAAGGAGATGTCAGTGAGTCGTTTGGCTCGCTGAACCTGGTTCTGAGTAGATTGAAGCAAGATCTTGAGTTGATCTACATCTTCTTCTGCAGTAAAACCTTCTTCATAAAGGGCATTAGTTTCGTTGTAGGTTTTTTCAAGAGTTCCGAGGTTGTTTTCTAGCGTTTTTAAGTTTTCAGTTGAAACGATAACGCCTGTATAAGCCTGTGTAACTCCCGAAATGATTTCTTGCTCCGTTTTGACCTTAGCGTTTTTGCTGAGTTCTCGATAAGTCTTTGCCGCTCTCAATCCAACGATGTAAGAGCCGTCAAAAATCAACTGATTGGCTGATAAGCCAGCGCTGATGTTATATTCAGTTCCAAACTGAGCTGGTATATATTCTGGGTTTGGGGGACGAACCTGACTCGGATCAATTACATCGTAGTTAACCAGTGACTGACCCACTACAGGTGATATGAAGTTAGGAACAACCTGAGTTGGTATGTCTATGAAGTTCTGAAATTCAGCAGATCCGTTGATTTGTGGAAGCCCAATAGCCGTTGTTTCGCGAACCCGGTCACGAGCAGCCTCTACATCCATTTGCGCTTTCTTGCCAAAATAGCTGTGTTCCAAAGCGTATTTTTTCGCTTCTTCCAGACTGAACTCCTGTTGACTAAATCCCGCTAATGTGGCCGTAACGGTTAATATGGTAAGCAATATAGCCTTTAAGTAATTCATTGTTTGTCGTTATTTTCCGGTAATAATTGTGTTTTGATTTTCTTGAGGTATTGAAACCCTTTTTCACTTGCTATTCCTCTCATGTGGTAACGGAAAGCTTCAACCTGAACTCTTGGGATGGCTTCATTGCAATCCTTTGAATGCTGGGATTGTAGAACCGCATCTATTAAGTTGCTGTAGAAATACCCAATAAGCTGTGGGTTAGCATCATTTCGGTATAACTCTTCTTTAATCCCTTTATTGATGTTTTCTACAATACATTTGCTGATGAATTCACCTTTGAACTCATTGAAGGATTTAAAAGCTTCAGGGTAATATTTTTCCAGGTCGTAAAAGATAGAAGGGTGAATTTCGAGAAGCATGTTAATGACAAAATCAGTAATAGCGTACATTTCATCAATCGCGTTGAGATTTTTGCTCATTATTGCTTCAACATGTTCAATGTGCTGGCATTCTCTATGAATAGCACACTGTTTTACAAGGTCGTGCTTGTTATCGACAAATTTGTAAAGCGTTTTCTTGGAAACACTGAGTTCGCGAGCAATGTCATCCATTGTCATGCTCTTGATTCCGTTTTTCATAAACAGCTCAGTAATAGCAGGGACAGTGTTTTCTTTCCAGTCTTTTTCTTCTTCCTTTGCCATAATGCGCAGCAAATGTAAGTGAAACTTTACACGCAGGAAACGAAATAAGTAAAAAATGTTTCCGTGGTTTTTTTCAGTGACAAGTGGTAGGTTGGTTAAATGAATAAATCGAGTAGTTTCAAAAGGCAAAATCAATAGCTACTTTTGCGCTTCTTAAAATCGTTTATTGAAGGAATTGAAAATGGAACGAATTAAAATTGAGTCTTTATTAAAATCTGAGCCGGTAGGTGATAAAAAGCTGGTTAAGGGTTGGGTCAGAACCAAAAGGGGTAGCAAAAGTGTGAACTTCATCGCGCTAAATGACGGGTCTTGTATTCACAACCTGCAAATCGTTGCCGATACTGAGAATTTCAGTGAAGAAGTTTTGCGAAAGATCACAACCGGAGCTGCTATTTCAGTTTTTGGCGAGATAAGCGAGTCCAAAGGATCAGGGCAAAGTGTTGAGATGGTAGCTGAGAAAATTGAAATTCTTGGCGTTGCTGATTCTGAAAAGTACCCGCTTCAACCAAAAAAACACTCGCTCGAGTTTTTGCGTGAAATAGCACACCTGAGGTTCAGGACAAACACTTTTGGTGCGGTTTTCAGAATTCGTCACGCCCTCTCATTTGCCATTCACGAGTACTTCAATAAAAACGGTTTTTACTATTTGAATACGCCAATCATTACCGGATCTGACGCTGAAGGAGCCGGGGAAATGTTTCGCGTAACAAATTTTGATCTGGATAATATCCCGAAAAACGAAGAAGGGAAGATCGACTTCAAAGAAGATTTTTTTGGTCGTGAAACGAACCTTACCGTTTCGGGTCAGCTCGAAGCTGAGTTAGGAGCGATGGCACTATCTCAGGTTTACACTTTTGGCCCCACATTCAGAGCCGAAAACAGCAATACTTCTCGTCACCTGGCTGAATTCTGGATGGTTGAACCTGAAGTAGCTTTTGCTGATCTCAAGGATGACATGGATTTGGCTGAAGATTTCCTCAAGTACATTGTTCAATATGCTCTGGATAACTGTGCTGATGATTTGGCCTTTTTAGAAAACCGCATTGAGCAGGAGGATAAACAAAAGCCAAAAGATCAACGCCAGCCGATGTCGCTTACTGAAAAGTTAAAATTCATTGTTGAGAATGAATTTGAACGCGTTACCTATACTGATGCGATTGATGTTTTGAAAAATTCAAAACCCAATAAAAAGAAGAAGTTCAACTACCTTATTGAAGAATGGGGAGCTGACTTGCAGAGTGAGCACGAGCGCTTTTTAGTTGAGAAGCATTTCAAGAAACCGGTAATCCTGTATGACTACCCGGCTGATATTAAGGCTTTCTACATGCGCCAAAATGATGACGATAAAACTGTGGCAGCTATGGATATCCTGTTTCCGGGAATCGGTGAGATTGTTGGTGGTTCACAACGCGAGGAACGCCTTTCGGTTCTGACCGAAAAAATGGAAGCCTTCAATATTCCCGAAGAAGAAATGTGGTGGTACCTCGATACGAGAAAGTACGGAACTGCTCCACACAGCGGGTTTGGACTGGGGTTTGAAAGGCTGGTTCTATTTGTTACAGGAATGAGCAACATAAGAGATGTTATTGCTTTTCCCAGAACTCCGGGAAGTGCAGAGTTTTAAAAATGAATGTTAAAATTGAAATAAAGGGGTGCTAAAATTTATTGGCATCCCTTTTTTTTGCAGTGAGAATTGGTTACTTTTCAATCAAAATTCGTGCCACTGCTATTGTGGTTGTGTGGTTAGGGGAAATTAAACCATCATGTTAGAGCAAAAGTTACAGCAGAAATTACTTCAAAAGCTATCACCACAGCAAATTCAGTTGATGAAGTTGCTCCAGGTTCCAACTGTTGCTATAGAGCAACGTGTAAAGGAAGAGATGGAGCAAAATCCGGCTCTTGAGGAAGGCGCAACATCAGAACGCGAAGAGCAGGACGGAGAGGAGTACAGTGATGTTTACGAGGAACGCAGCGAGGCTGAACAGGAGTTTGACTTTTCTGATTATACGGATGACGAAACTCCGGCATATAAATATACCATTAAAAATAAAGGTAGAGATGATGATGAAAAGGGAGTTCCGCTGAGTGGAGGCTCTACTTTTCACGACAGACTTATTGAGCAGATGGGGCTCCAATCAATTAATGAAAGAGAACACCGAATAGCGACTCATTTGATTGGCAATATTGATGATGCGGGGTATTTGAGGCGTGAGCTCATTGCAATTGTAGATGATTTAGCTTTTACTCAGAACCTCATGACTGATGAGGATGAGCTCGAAAAGCTACTGGAAATGATTCAGGATTTTGATCCTCCGGGTGTTGGTGCGCGTGATTTGCAGGAGTGTTTGCTTCTCCAGGTTAAACGAAAACTCAATAAACGCCCAAATGATGAAGGTTTATTGCTTGCAGAGTCTATTCTAGACAAAACATTCAAAGAGTTTACCAAAAAGCACTATGATAAAATCCTTTCTAAACTGGATATTGAAGAGGAGGATTTAAAAAAGGGGTTGGATGAAATTTTAAAGCTGAACCCCAAGCCTGGCAACAGCCTCAGTAATAATGCTGAGCCGGTTGAGCATGTCGTTCCTGACTTTACCATAACAAACGATGATGATGAGCTTCAGGTACAACTCAATGGCCGAAATGCTCCGGAGTTACGAGTGAGTCCGCAATACAGCGAGATGTTTGAAGCGTACAACCAAAACAAAAAGGCAGCTACTAAAGAGCAAAAAGATGCACTGGTTTTTGTCAAGCAAAAGCTAGACTCTGCCAAGTGGTTCATCGATGCCATCAAACAACGTCAACAAACATTACTGATGACGATGGAGGCAATCATGGAGCGTCAACGGGAATATTTTTTGACAGGAGATGAAACGAAACTAAAGCCAATGATCCTGAAAGATATTGCCGAAAAAGTTCATCTTGATATTAGTACTATTTCACGTGTGGTGAACAGTAAATATGTTGAAACTCCATACGGCACGTTTTTGCTAAAAAGCTTTTTTAGCGAAAGCATTTCTACTGATAGTGGAGAAGAGGTGAGTACACGTGAGGTGAAGAAAAAACTGCAGGACTTGATCGATGATGAAGATTCTCAAAAACCGCTCACTGATGATCGCCTTGCGAAACTTTTAAAAAATCAGGGTTACAATATTGCCAGGAGAACCGTGGCTAAATACCGCGAGCAACTGCAAATACCGGTTGCCAGATTGAGAAAGAGCTTATGATTCAAAAGTTAGCGAAATTCATCTCTGTCGTTTTTCATCCGTTGATCATGCCAACCTATGGTGTGCTTTTGCTCTTCAATTTCGTTGATGCATACTTTGTTTACACAATCAATGAAGCTGCCCGCACATTCATTTTGTCGATTGTATTCCTCAATACATTTCTGCTGCCTGTAGGTCTTATTCTCTATCTCCTCAGAACCAAAAGGATCACCGATATTCAGGTGACAAATCGCGAAGAGCGATGGTTGCCGATTATTTTAACAACACTATTTTACGTCACGACTTATTATTTGCTCGATGAATTTGGAATGAACCGGATAGTAATGTTGATGCTGGGAGCTGCAATACTGTCGATTATTGCAGCATTTTTTATCAACTTGGTTTGGAAAATCAGCATGCACATGGTTGGACTGGGAGGTTTAGCCGGAGTGTTTTACGGCATGGCGCAAGTGCTCAATGTCCCTGTAGTTTTAGTACTGCTGTTATTGATTTTAGTCAGCGGAATTGTAGGTTATGCCAGGTTAACTCTAAAACAACACACCTTAAACCAACTGCTTGCAGGAGCAGTTTTGGGTTTTATTGTGAGCTATTTGGTATTTGAATTTGGAGTTGCTTAAAATGGTGTAATCGTCACGCCAAATGATAGCTGAGTTGCTTCAGGCCCATGACCTTCATTGAATAACGGACTCAAACCGTAGTAAGCATTTAACCCAACTTTTCCGTATCCGGCTCTAAAGTAAGCACCGTAGCGAAACTCGTAAAGATCTGGGAAAATATATGTTTTGTACTTGTCTTTTCTACTGTTGTCAATTACAAGCTTGTCATGAACATCAAATTGCAAGCCAGCTTTAAAACCTATCGTAAATTTCCACCGATGTCCGCGTTTGTCTTCATTAGACCTGTAACGCAACTCTAAAGGAATGTCCAGATATGTGAGAGCAACTTTATTGTTGCGGTAATCAACAGAATCTGGAAGTTTTTGAAAAGTTGAATAATCTTCAGTTTCTTCATTGCCAACTCGTCTTATTTGAGAATTGCTGTAGTAGCTTTGACTGCTGATACCTCCACCAATTGCAATGGCGAAATTGCTCGACATTATGGGTCTGTCGTAGAGCAGGTAAAAACTCATGCCATTGTTCCATGGCTTAAAATCCAAACCTGCTGGTTTATTCTCAAACATGAGCATTTCATAGCCCAGATCAACAACAAAATTGTCCATCTTCTCCATTGGCTTTTTAGGCTCTTGTGCAGTTGTTGGTTGTTGGCTTTGGTTCTGACAAAAAACTGAAATGGAGAACGCCAACATTGATATAGTGAAAGTTATTACCTTTATCCTCATCTAATTGATAATTTGGCCACAAAGCTATAATAATTGTAGCTGAGTAATTGTAACCAACTTAATGCTTTTTTATTGCGTTTATAAAGAAAACACCTGTCATGAAAAATCTTTTTTTTCTCCCTCTTCTTTTCCTGGCTTTTACTGTTAACGGTCAGAGCCTTGGCGATTACCAAAAGATTGACTCTACGAAAGTTCTCAATTTTGGTGTAGAGCGTGATTATCCATGGGCAGGAGGCTTTAACAATCCGCAGTTCTCCTCCATTGATTTGAATAAAGATGGATTTGACGATATTGCTGTATTCGATAAAACAGGTGACAGGGTCTACACTTTTTTGAATGAAGGCGTTCAGGGACAGGCTGATTACACATATGCGCCTGAATACGAGAAATTTTTCCCTGATACTTTACGCAATATGATGTTGATGCGAGACATGAATTGTAACGGGAAAATGGACATCTTTACTCAAAGGCCAAATGGCGGAGGGATACGGGTTTATGAAAATGTTACACCTCAAGCTACAACAGACTCATTGAGTTTTGAGTTGGCATATCAAGATTTAGAAGCTACATTCTCAGGCGGACAAACTTTCGTTTATCTATTATCCAGCGATATTCCAATTATTGAAGATATGGATGGAGATGGTGATCTTGATATTGTCTCTGGTCACAATTTTGGAACCTATTTCTCTTATTATGAAAATGTAGCTCCAAATTGTGATACTTTGATTTACGATAAAGTTTCAGGAAATGCTTGCTGGGCAGGTTTTTTTGAAAATGTTTACGGTGATGTTATTCTCAACGACTCGTTTTGTCAAACCTACAGGCTGGGTAATCATATACCTCCTTTGTATGATCACAACCAACAAAGAGGTGCTGAAAGACATGCCGGATCAGCACTGTCTGCTTTTGATTTAAATGCAGACGGGTTGATGGATGTTGTCCTCAGTGATGTGGATAGACCCGGTGTTAAAGGAATTTTCAATGGTGGAACTCCAGACTCCGCTTACATGGTATCTGTTGATACTGCATTCCCTGCAAACTCATTGCCGGTAGATCTTCCAAATATGAGTGCTATATTTTTTATGGATGTGAATAATGATGGTTTGGAAGATTTTATTGCCGGCCCAACTCAGCGCGATCAAAGTAAAGATGTTGACAATGCATGGCTGTACATTAATACAGGGACTTCAACCAACCCTGTTTTCACTTTTAACCGTAAAGATTTTCTTTCACGGCAAATGATTGATCATGGTACAGGATCATATCCAAAATTTATAGATGTTGATAAGGATGGATTAAAAGATATCCTTGTGGGAAATACCGGTTATTTTCAAAACTACAATAGCCTGGCTTTTAAAACTGAGTGGAAAAGCCAACTGGCTTATTTTAAGAATACCGGTGATTCCATAACCCCTAAGTTTGACTTTATCACTGATGATTTTGAAAGCATTGGTCAACACAATATGGAAGGTTTATATCCTGCATTTGGAGATTTAGACGGTGATGGAGATTTAGATATGTTGGCCGGTAAAATCAATGGGGAAGTAGCCTTTTTCAGAAATACATCACCAGTAGGTGCGCCAATGCAGTTTACATTGGTTGATTCGTCTTTTATGAAAATTCAGGGGTCGCCTTATTTCACTCCGGAGTTATATGATTTGGATAGTGATGGTGACCTCGATATTATAGCCGGGAACAACAACGGGTCAATCGATTTTTATGAAAATATTGGAAATAGCACCTCTCCTCAATTTCAATCGTCAGCGACACAGCAAAATTTAGGTGGAGTATTTCATAAGCGGCCGGCATATCCCGGCAATATTGGTCTTTCTATAGCTCCTTTTCCAACAGAAAACTCTAGCGAAAAATTAATTGTTTCAACTTATGAGTACGGGGTTTTTGTCTATGATTTTCTCAATCCTGATACATCGGGCAATTATCCCGTGATAGATTCTATGATGGTTAAAGGAAGGCAAATCGCAATGACAGGTGATGTAGTTACATATGCTAATGATTCTATCGAGCTTGTTTATGGAGAAAAAACCGGAGGGTTGACTTATTTAGCATTGCCTCATACATTTCAGGATACTACTCCTATTGACACTACACCAGTAGATACAACACCTGTTGATACAGGAAATGGAGACACTACCGGGATTTGGATAAATAATATCAATCGGTATGTGCAGGTAGATGTGTATCCAAACCCAACTAATGATGTTTTCTACATTGATGTAGCCACTAAAGGAAGAGAAACTGTGCTACTCTCCATTTATGACATAAAGGGTGTTTTGGTAAAAGAGCGCAGGTTGGCTGTAAACAAAAAGCGAAGTAGAGAAGAGTTTGATTTATCGGGCTATGATTCTGGGGTTTATTTGATCAGGGTATTGACCGAAAATGGAGTGGTTACCAAAAGAATCACAAAAAAATGACAAGTTCGTGCAACCTATTTTGATTGCGATGTATCATAAATAATGAAAGGTTCGCACGATTTACTTTCAAAGGGTAAAATAAAAAAAGCCGCAAATTCGCGGCTTTTTTTATTGTTGTATGAGGAGAGCGAACGCTTATGCTTCAGCGTTCTTTTGGTCGAATTTCTTTTTTATTCCGTAAGCTGCACCAGCTGCGAGTAGTATTTCAACTCCAGGAAGAGGAGAGTATGGAGTGTTATTTCCCGAGCCTGGTGGCGGAGGTGGTGCAAAGAGCAAGTGTCCACTAAAAGTGAAAACTGCTATAGCGATGGTTGTTTTAAGTAGTTGTTTCATGATTCCCCTTATTAATCCCTATTTTCTGTTATCAAAAGTATTGTAACACAAAGCCAAAGAGAGCCTTATTGACCGGGTCAGGCTATTAGTTGAGGTAAGAGAAGCATAAGGTGTAATCTTTGCGGAATAAGATGCAAAGACACTTTTTGAGCTTTAATGAACAAAAAGCATTTGTGTAAAGAAGAAATTGAGTTGTGAGAAAAGAAAGGGAAAAAGTGGGCCCAGCTGGGCTCGAACCAGCGACCACCTGATTATGAGTCAGGTGCTCTAACCAACTGAGCTATGGGCCCAAGTGAAAGTGTTTTCACTTTTGAAGGGCGACAAAAGTAATAAAAGAAAATGGATTATTTCAAGTAAGTTTGTGTGTCATGGCTATTCAATCTGGTAAACCAACAGTGATTTTTGATTTTGGTGGTGTTCTCTATGAGATCGATTTCCATAATTGTGTGACAACTTTTAAAAACATGGGAGTCCCTGATTTTGATAAGCACTACTCCAAAGCAACGCAAAGTGGGTTGTTTCAGGATTTTGAAAAAGGCTTGCTTTCTTCTAATCAGTTTGTAGATAAGCTGAATGAAAAGATTGACTTACGACTCGATAAAGAAAAAGTGAAAACTGCCTGGAATTCACTACTAGTTGGCTATTTGGATGAAAATCTTTCGGTTCTGACCGAAATAAAAAATGATTTCAACCTCATTTTACTAAGCAATACGAATGAAATTCACCACTCGCAATTCTCAGCTGAACTGAAGAATTTATACGGTGCGAATTTTGAAGATTTATTTGATGAAGTGCTATTTTCTCACAAGGTGAATATGCGTAAGCCCGATTTTGAAATTTATGATCGCGCAAAATCTAATATTCCTAATAATTCGCGAGTTGTTTTTATTGATGATTCTATTCAAAATATTGAATCGGCAGAGAGAGCAGGAATTACCAGCTTCCATTTTGGTCAGAACCAATCCTTAAAGGATCAATTACCCGGCATCCTGGCAAAGCTCAACGAGTAATCCGTTTGCAGATTTTGGGTGTATGAAGACGATGAGCTTGTTATCTGCTCCTTTTTTTGGCGTTTCGTTGATGAACTGGAATCCTTCTTTTTTCAATCTATCAATTTCGGCATGAATATCATCAACAGCAATTGCTACGTG
>NZ_JAVLBN010000042.1:0-19454 GCF_031581065.1 Salibacter sp. | reverse complement strand
GAAGCTTCGCATTTCTACAAATCAAAACTGAAATTCATGCATTTAAACCCAAAGCACGAACAGCGAAAACCGAAAAACCATCAAATTCTTCCTGAAATCGAAAAATTGGGCATAAAAAAAGTCCCAACTGAGCAGTTGAGACTTTTGTGATCTGGCTGGGGCTCGAACCCAGGACCCTCTCCTTAAAAGGGAGATGCTCTACCAACTGAGCTACCAGATCTCCTTTCCAAAATGGGACTGCAAATATAGAAGCCCTGTTTTAAATCACAAACCAACTTTTACTTTTTTCTAAATATTTTTTCGTCCCCCGTTTTAACAGGCTTTTTTCCATTTTGTCCGTGAGGGAGTTATGTTTTTCTTTGAACCGTAAAAAAAATTCATGCAAATATTCATTATCGGCTTCATGGGATCGGGGAAAACCACTGTTGGCAGGAAACTCGCCAATAAAACGGGCTGTTCTTTTTACGATTTAGACCATCTTATCGAAGAAAAGGAACAACAATCCATCGCTTCCATTTTTGAGACCAAAGGCGAGAATACTTTCCGGGAGATCGAAAAGCAACGATTGCGCAAATTCCACGGCTCTGACCATTACGTGCTTTCAACAGGTGGCGGAACACCTGTATTTCACGAAAATATGGACTGGATGCTCGCCAATGGTGTAGTGGTTTACCTCAAGGCTGAGCCGGCTTTCCTGGCGAGCAGACTCAAAAATGAGAAATCGAAACGTCCCCTGATTGCCGGTAAAAATGATGAAGAATTGAAGGTTTTTATCACAAAAATGCTCGAAAAAAGAGAGCCTTTTTACAAAAAAGCACACTTAGAATTCCCGGCTAAAGGACTCAATGCGCAAAAACTAAATGAGCTGGCAACTACTTTAACCACGCAATATCCTCATCGCCAAACTCCACGCTAATATGCTCCTGCAGCGTAGTGGCGAGCGTCAATCCCACATAATCGGCACGGATGGGGAAGAGGCGGTGCCTGCGGTCAACGAGCGTCACGGTTTGTATGGATTTCGGTTCTGACTGTAACAGGTGATTTGCCGCATAAATCAACGCCTTTCCGGTATTGAGCACATCGTCAATCAGGATGATGGTTTTGTTTTTCGTTTCGGTCAGATCCAGCGAGCACTGAACGTCCTTCTCAAGCGGGTGATCCTTATCGAGCTTGATGGTTCCCGAAACAATTTTAGTCGAGTTGATCTTATTCACCTCAGTGGCCAGCCGGTCACAGAGGATGGAACCGCGTGGCTCAACACCCACAAAATACAAACTTTCCTCCTCGATGTTGTTTTCCACGATTTGGTAAGCGATGCGCCTTATCTTTTGCTGAATCTGTTCGTGATTTAAAATCTTGCTCTTGTTCATAATGCTCGTTGTGTTTACAAACTTAAGAATTACTCGTATTTGTGCTGGTACCGTTTTTCCCAGGTAAACAAATAGAGGAAAGCGATAAAGGCACTGATTGATCCCACCCAAAATGCCCAGGAGAAATTAGCCGGATCGTTGTCGTAAATAGCGGCCGATAACAACGCGCCTGTCCCAATTCCAACTTCCAAAGCAATGTACATAGTAGCCATGGCTTTTCCTCTGGCTTCTTCGCGACTAAGGTCGATGGTCCACGCAAAAACGGTTGGACTATTCGTGCCCACAGCCATTCCAAAAAGTATGGCAGCACCAATCAAATGCCATTGAGTAGAAGCAAACCCGATCAACAACATCGCGATGGAAACACTGATCGATGAAAACCGCAAAACTTTTACTCGTCCGAACCGGTCGCTGGCTCTACCGGCAATCAGCCTGATGAACAACGAAGCGATCACGAATACGGTGAAAAAGATGCCTTTATTTTCAAATCCCAGGTGAACGCTGAAATCGGGAATAATGGTGAGCACAATGCCAAAGGAGAAAACGGTGAGCATCATTGTAACTGACGGACCCACAACTCGCGGTTCGTAAAACTCAGAGACTTTCATTTTCAGTAGTTTGGGCGAAAAGGGCTCCGGTTTTTTTACTGTTTCTTTCAATCCCACCAAAACGAGAACAGACATCAAACCAAAAGCGGCACTCGTGTAAAAGAGAACATCAGTTGTGTAGTTGGCCGCAATCCAGCCGCCAATTGACGGGCCTAAAGCCATTCCGGTGCTGTTGAAAATCCCCAAAATACCCATCGCTTCACCGCGTTTGTTGGCGGGAATAATATCCGCTACATAAGCTGAGGTGCCGGTGGGTTTAAAACCCGTACTGAACCCGTGAAAAAACCGCAACAGCAAAAAAGAAGCCACACCGCCAATAAGCGGGTAGAGTCCGCTCGCGATAAAACAAATAGCCGACCCGAAGATCATGACCGGAATTCGGCCAACTTTATCGGCTAACTTACCGCTGAAAGGCCTTGAGAGCATTGCTGTGAGCGTGAAGAGCGAAATGATTAACCCCTTGTAGTCTTCACCGCCAAGCTGGGTTAGATAAGCAGGTAATTGGGGAATGATCATGTTGAAGCTCGAGAAGAAAAATACCGAGCTTGCACACATTATCCAAAACTGTTTCCCATACCTTTGAATCATAGCGTGCAAAGGAAGTGTTTTAAGGAGTAGAAAATGCTTTTTAAGACTAAATTTTGTCAGAGATTTAACAGTAGTTTTTATTTTCGATGAGAATAATCAAAACACGAAAAAATGAACAACCACGAAATAGATTACAAAGTTATTGGCGAAGAAATGCAGTGCGTTGAAATTGAGCTCGATCCGCAGGAAGCGGTAGTAGCTGAGCCGGGTGCACTCATGAGCATGAACAGCGATATTCACATGGATACCATCTTTGGTGATGGCTCAAACCAGTCGAGCGGCCTGATGGGGAAACTCTTTTCGGCCGGGAAACGGGTTCTGACCGGGGAGAATTTATTCATGACGGCTTACACCAACCAGGGACACACGAAAAGTCACGTCACGTTTGCGTCTCCTTATCCGGGAAAAGTGATTCCGCTCGACCTCAGTGAAAAAGGCGGAAAAATTATTTGTCAAAAAGATGCTTTCCTTTGTGCGGCTAAAGGAGTTTCTGTTGGAATTGAATTCAGCAAACGCCTCGGTCGCGGATTTTTTGGTGGTGAGGGCTTCATCATGCAAAAACTGGAAGGTGATGGGATGGCTTTTGTCCATGCTGGTGGAACAATCGTGGAGCGCGAACTAAAACCGGGCGAAACGATCAAGGTTGATACCGGCTGTTTGGTGGCTTTTACGCAGGATGTCGATTACAATATCGAGTACGTGGGCGGAATCAAAAACACGTTTTTTGGCGGTGAGGGAGTTTTCTTTGCTTCGGTAACCGGTCCCGGGAAAGTTTGGGTTCAGTCGCTGCCGTTTAGCCGTCTTGCAGAGCGCATCATCGCCTCCACACCAAAAATGGGCGGTAAAAGAAGAGGTGAAGGAAGCGTCCTTGGCGGACTGGGAGATTTGATTGGTGGTGATAACAAGTTTTAATGCATGCGTGAAGTAGAAAAGAAGCAATTCTCATTCGATAAAACAGTTCGGTATTATCAACTCGGTCAGATCACGGAAAAGACCAAAACCGTGTATTTTGCCACTCACGGCTACGGCATGCTGGCCGAGTTTTTCAGCCGAAAATTTTTGAAACTTGTCGATGACCAATCGGTGGTGATTTTGCCTGAGGGCATGCACCGCTTTTACTGGCAGGGAACCGGAGGTAGAGTAGTGGCCAGCTGGATGACGAAAGATGACAGGGAGGTCGATATAGCCGATAATAAACGATTGCTCAATTCGGTTCTGACCGATGCGGGAGTGAACAAAAACCACAGCATAGTGGCAATCGGTTTTTCGCAGGGAGTGCCCACGCTTTGCAGATGGCTGGTGGAAACGCCTTTTAAAGTTGAAAAACTCATTTGCTGGGCGAGTGATATACCGCAAGATGTTTTGCATAATGAAGGAATTAACATTTTAAATAAATGCAATACACAACTCGTTGTGGGAGATGAAGATGAGTTTATCGCTGAGGAGCGATTGAAGGAGTTTACCACAAAACTCAAATCGGTGGGAGTCGATTTTGATTTAGTCAATTACAACGGGTCGCATAAAATTGAGCCTGATCTACTTTTAAAACTTGTAAAATGAATTCCAGGCTGAGGAAAATAATCGGGATAATTTTCACCCTTTTTGCGTTGGTGATACTTTGGTATGTGCGCAATATCGTTGTTTACGTGGTTGTTTCCATCGTGCTCAGCATCGTGCTCACGCCTGTTATGCGTATCCTGGATCAGGTGAAAATCAAAAAGTTTCATCTTCCAAATTGGCTCAAGGCACTCATTTCTATTTTGCTGGTTTACGGGATTCTGTCTGTTTTCGTGAACGTTTTTACACCACTGCTGGCAAAGGAGATTAAGATACTTTCAGAGATTGAACTGAAAGATGTTTACGAGTCGCTCAACCCGTCCATGACCTTTATTGAGGATAAAATCGATCAGTTCAACTTACGTCCTGATGATTCAGGGAGCAGCCGCGAGTACATGAAACAAAAGATTTTGTCGTTTTTGGATGTTGGGCACATACCAACATTTTTTACATCGGTGATGAGCGGAGTTGGCAGTTTTGTGTTGGCTTTTTTCTCCATTTCATTCATCACTTTTTTTCTGCTGAAAGACCGCTGGATTTTGCATTTATTGATTGAAGCCATTGTTCCTGATCAATACCTTGAAAAAGCAAAGAAAGTAACCGAAAGGGCGCAGAAAACGCTTACTCGTTATTTCATCGGGCTTATTATTCAGGTGAGCATGATTACCACTTTTGTGAGTGTATCGCTCACAATACTGGGAGTTGATAACGCACTTGTTATCGGGTTCTTTGCCGGAATGATCAACGTGATTCCGTATATAGGTCCGCTTATTGGTGCCGTGTTTGGAATGATCATCGCTATTACCACCAACCTCGATATGGAATTCTCAACTGAGCTGTTACCATTTGTTTTAAAAGTAGGCTCGGTCTTTCTCATTGTTCAATTGACTGATAATATCGTTTTTCAGCCACTCATTTTTTCCAATTCAATCAAGGCACATCCGCTGGAGATCTTTTTGGTGATTTTGGTTGCCGGTCAGCTCGCAGGTATCATTGGAATGGTGATAGCAGTTCCGGCCTACAGTTTTATCCGCATCGTTGCCAGGGAGTTTTTCTCAGAGTTTAAATTTATCAAGCGAATAACCAGCGAAGTAGGGGATGAAGATTAGTTAACTATAAAAATAGTTGAAAAACTAAAAATTTAGTTATAAGTTTGGAGTATGAAAAAGAAAAACTCCAAACAACTCACACAAGCCGAGGAAGAAATCATGCAGGTGCTGTGGCAAAAGGAGCAGGCATTTGTAAAAGAGATCCTGGCAGATTTACCCGATCCAAAACCGGCTTATAATACGGTTTCCACAATTGTTCGCATCCTGGAAGACAAAGGTTTTGTCGATCACAGGAGTTACGGGCGCACGCATCAGTATTTCCCAAAAATTTCAAAAGCAGACTACGCAAAAACTCAGGTTAAAAAACTGCTGGGTAATTACTTCCAGGGTAGTCCGTCAAGTATGTTATCCTTTTTCCTGAAGGAGAAAGAACTTTCAGTTAGCGAGTTAGATGAAATTTTAAACGACATAAAAAAGGAGAAGTGATGAACCAGATTATCGAACCCATTATTTGGCTAAATATCGGAATTGCCATTTCAGCATTGCTCTATTTTACTTTGCTGAAAAACACCACGACTTTTCGTTTCAACCGATTCTTTTTGATTCTCGTTCCATTCGTTTTTGTGGCGCTTTACTTTTTGCCGTGGTCGCAGTCTATCACGGTTTTGGAAGGCTATACAATCAACATGGAAGAGATTGTAATTGGTAACGGTAACGGTCAGAGCCAGGACCGGCAAACCGATTACCTCACTATCGGGCTGATTTCGGTTCTGATCATTGGTGTTGTACTATCATTGAAAAACACACTTACAGCCTTTTTAGAAACCCGTAAAAGTGTTGAAAAGCATGAAGGCGTTTTCCTGGGTGATTTTGAGCAACCATTTTCATTCCTGAATAAGGTGTTTATTCCTACTCAGTTTAAGGAAGAGCAATCACTCACTTACATTATCAATCACGAAAAAATTCACGTAGAACAAGCTCACTACCTTGATTTGCTTGTTATGGAGCTCTTTCAGGTTGTGGCGTGGTTCAACCCGCTTTTTTGGCTGCTGAGAAAACAAGTCAAAATGAACCACGAGTTCCTGGCCGATCAGGGTATTTTAGAAAATGAGAAAAATATTAATGATTATAAACAGGTGCTTTTGAGCGCATCACTCGGAATTCGCGCGGTTTCGTTGTACTCGATGTTTGCCCGGGAGTCGCCACTAAAACGGAGAATCGATATGATCAACAAATCAAAAAAGCCTATTCACTGGCTACGTTTATTTACTGTAATCACTCTTGTGAGTGGTTCAGCGCTCGTACTAAAGTCGTGTACTGAAGAAAAACATGACCAAACAGGGGAACAGGCCAAAACTGTTCAAAGTGAAATAGAGACAGCAGATTTTAAAAATGTTGAAGTTAATCCGGAATTTCCCGGTGGTCAAAAGGAGCTAATTAATTACCTGAGTAAAAATATTGTATACCCAGAGGCTGCTAAAAGTGATGGGGTGTCAGGTGTTGTTTATTGCAGTTTTGTTATTGATAAAGATGGTAGTATAAGTAATGTTAAAGTCCTTAAAGGATTGAGTCCAGAATTAGATCAGGCTGCTAAAGATGCAATCGCCAATATGCCCGATTGGGAACCTGGAGTTCACAAAGACGGTCATGCTGTTCCGGTCGAATTCAACTTGCCTATTCGTTTCACTTTAAAAGGTGAAAAAGAGGAAAACCAGAAAGAGAAATAGCTATTACAGCAACTTAACGAATTGAAAAAGAGTATTACTTAAACTAATATACACAGGTCAATTTGTTAATAGCGAATTAGTTATATGTAAGCCAATTAAATTTGGTTCAATCTATGGGTTAACTTGTGAGTGAGGGCAGTGAGTATTTTTACTCATTGCCCTTTTCCTTTTATTGGTCAATATTTGGAGCATCAATAAAGTCGTCTCGCACTCCCCCCGTTGACCCCTTGAGAGAATGCCTGTAAGAAACTTATTCAATTATACACAAATCCTTCTTACATTTGAAAGGTGGTTAGGATAGTTGTAGAGAATAAGCTATTTGGCGGGCATTTGTTGGAATTATTGAAACCAAAGCATCAGGTTCAGCTTTTGACAGTGGAAGAATTTCATTTAACCACTGTTGAAGCTGGAGATGTTGTGGTTTGTGAAATCCCTGAGTTAGCCTGGTGTGATTACAAACTGGCTAAGGAGCTCGTGGAACTCCTGCAGGTTGTAATCGCGTTGGGCTTTCAATCATCTGTTCATATTCCGGTTTTACAGCGTGATTTTGGCGTTCGCTACTTTATTACTGAAAACGCTGGGCCTGAGGACTTACTCCTAATTCTCAATTCTATCGGTTCTGACCGATATAAAGCTGAAGAATCTATTCCCACTTTTGATCATTCCAGTATCAATACACAACTGTCACAAGCTGAGTATGATGTGTTGTACTGGCTTTGCCGTGATAGTAGCAGCAAGCAAATTGCCCATTTTTTGGGTAAGAGCCAGCGGACTGTTGAGAATATCAGGTATAAACTTTCAAAAAAGCTGGATGTTCACAGTACAGTAGGTCTTGTGAAATGGGCTTACGATAACAAAGTCGTTTTTCCTGTATTAGAAGATGACTTTTATGAAATAACTTTGCAAAACGATAATAAAGAATAGAAGTTATGATGCGTTTCAATGTAAGCGAGATAAATGAATGTATTAGAACCAGACGTAGTATTTATCCTGAGCAATTCTCAGATCGTAAGGTACACAAAGAGCTAATTGAAGTATTGCTGGAAAATGCGCGTTGGGCACCAACTCACAAACTCACTCAACCCTGGCGATTCAAGGTTTTCATGGAAGACGGGTTGAAACGTTTTGCTGAATGGCATAGCGAAACGTACAAAAAAATTACTCCGCCAGAGAAATTCAAGGAGATGAAATACAGGAAACTGAGAGAGCGTCCATTGAAATCTTCAGCCGTTATTGCGATCGTGATGCAACGTGACGAAAAGGAAAGTATTCCGGTTGAAGAAGAGATTGCAGCTGTTGCTGCCGCAGTTCAAAACATGCACATTACCTGCAGTGCTTACGGCCTGGCTGCTTACTGGGGTTCTGGCGGACTCACATACACTGATGAAATGAAAGAGTTTTTGGGAATTGGTGAAAAAGATCTCTGTCTGGGAATGTTCTTCATCGGTTATCCTGATTTAGAGTGGCCGCGGAAAACCATGAGAATGGAAAGGCGAAAAGTCACAGAGTTTATTACAAAATAATAAAAAAAGGCCCGTCAAGCGGGCCTTTTTTAGTATTCTAAGTTCGTTTGAATTAAGATCCTACTTCTTCAACATTAGCTGTAATGTTGAGAACTGTTTGAGGAGGGTTTGTGTTTGCCTGAATAGTAACAGTTTTGCTTTGACGACCTTTTTGTTTTCCGGGTTTGTAAACAACTTTAATCTCTCCTTCATCACCCGGAGCAATTGGTTCTTTAGGATATTCAGGAACTGTACATCCGCATGATCCTTTTGCTGATTGAATAATCAATGGATTTTCTCCGGTATTCGTGAATTTGAATACTTTTTCATTTGTTGTTTGCTGCTTGATTTGACCAAAGTCATGTGCTTTTTGAGCAAAGTTCACTGACGTTGGAGGGCCCTGTGGTTTTGGTGGCTGCTGTTGCTGCTTTTGTTGTTGCTGTTTGCGCAATTGCTCCTGCATTTGCTGTTGCATGCTTTGCTGCTGATTGTTTTGAGGTTGCTGCTGGGCTTGTTGGTTGCGATTGTTTGACGCTTGAGCAGTATTGGATCTTCTCGGAATTGGATCTTCTTTGATAAAAGTTCCGTAGATTACAGTAGCTGCGATTACTACTAACAATGCGAATTTGATGTTTTCTTTCATTTGGTCATTCATAGTCTATCAATTTTAGTCGTTCAAATTTAACAAACTGTTTTAATTATTTTGAATCAAGGCGATCAAACCAATCGCTTTTAAAAGTTTTCAATGCTTTGTTATAAGCATCGTCACTTTTGTTGGTGAGTTGATAATAAGCACTTGAACCGTAAAGTCCGCGCGCAATTAAGCCTCTTAGAGAGTTGGTTAACAGAGACTTTGATTTTTCAATATCCTCTTCATTCTTTTCTACACCTTCCTCTTCAGCATAGGCGATAAATTCTTTCAGGAGGTTTTCATCCTCAAAATTGTTTATGAATTCATTAACAGTTTTGTACTTACGCTCGAGCTTTTTTCGGTTCTGATCGAGATAATTGAGAGAAAAGTCATTGATTATTCCTTTGCGGATTACTTTTCCGTAATAGTCAGATCCGCGGGAAGTATCGGCCGGAACGAAAATATCAGGCATGATGCCACCACCACCATAAACTGTTCTACCTTTTTTCAGTGTTTCGTAATGAAGAGAATCTGGTAAATCAATGCTATCAGGATTGACGAGCTCGCCATTACCTAATCTGTCATAGATCGACTGGTAATAAGCCTTTTTTCCATCTTCGTAAGGACGCTGAATACATCTTCCGCTCGGAGTGTGGTAGCGAGAGATTGTCAACCTCAGTGCACTGCCATCTGATAATTTGAACTCTTTTTGAACCAGTCCTTTTCCAAATGATCTGCGTCCAATAACCAATCCGCGATCCCAGTCCTGAACCGCACCTGAAACAATCTCACTCGCTGATGCTGATCCTTCATCGATGAGTACGATGAGCTTTCCTTTTTCAAATTCTCCTTTTTTGGTAGCGTACTGTTCGGCTCTTTTGAACGCGCGCCCTTCAGTGTACACGATAAGTTGATCATCTTTGAGGAATTGATCAGCTAACTCGATTGCCACGTTGAGGTAGCCACCGCTATTACCGCGTAAATCCAGAATCATATTTTCCATTCCCGCTTCTTTTAGGGAATCCATTGCTGTGTTGATTTCATCCATAGATGTTGCAGCAAAGCGGTTGAGTTTGATGTAACCAACACCCGGTTCAGCCATGTAACTGGCGTCAACAGAATAAATAGGAATTTTATCGCGCTTGATGGTGAAATCGAGAAGTTCTTTTACACCTCTTCTTTTTATAGCTACATCCACTTCAGATCCTTTTGGACCTCTCAGGTTGTCAACTACATCCTGGTTGGTAAAACCAACACCGGCTACAGTAGAATCGTTGATCTCGATGATTTTATCTCCCGATTTAATTCCCAGCTTTTCACTCGGTCCGCCCGGGATAGGGGAAACAACAACAATCGTATCTTTGAGAATATTGAACTGAATTCCAACTCCTTCAAATTTTCCAACGAGTGGTTCATTGGCTCGTTTAACATCTTTTTTAGGGATATAAACAGAGTGAGGATCGAGATCTTCGAGTACTGAACGAATAGCTGTTTCAACTAATTCGTTAGCATTGACAGAATCTACGTAGGCCAGTTCTACATATCTCAAAAAACTCTGAATTTTCTTTTCAGCTTCTGCATCTTTTTGAGCTTGAAGACCATTCGTTGAAAATGCAAGTATCAACAATCCGGTGAAAAGTATCTTTCGCATAAGTGTAAAAATTAATCGCGCCAAAATAGCTATAATGCTAATTTTGGCGCAATGTAATACTTTGAAAATCCTAAATAAAGTTAAGCGTTGTTATTTAGACAACTCTATAGCCTTTTCTGCTGAGAAGATTTGACCTTTCCATTCGCCTACTACAAATGCTCCATCAAATCCCTGTTTTCTCAGTTCATCTTTAAATGCTTTAGCAGCTTCATAAGATTTAAAGTCTCCGGCAACATATTTTGTAACACCATTAGGCTGTTGTTTTTGCTCGAGGTTATCGAGTTGCATGTATTTTTCAAGCGTAGCTGTAGGAACTTCTTTCTTGAATGCACCAATCTGAACTTTAAACCTCAAGTTGCTTTCTTTTTCCTCCTCTGTGAGTTTGCGATCTTTTGGAACACCAAGATCATCCTGTACAACAGTTGCTTTCGCTTCCTGGAGCGTGATTCTGTCTCCGCCTCTAAGAGCAACTACATAAGCGCCATCGTATCCTTTTTGGATCATCTCAATTTTGAGTTCTGCAGCTTTTTTATAATTGGTAAATTCTCCTGCATAAGCTCTGATAAGACCGTCTTTTCCTTTAAAACTAACGAGATCTGGAACTTTACTCAATGTTCTTCTGTTTGGTTTCTTGGAGAAGGCACCAATTTGAACACGGTAAACGGTTCTGTTTTTATCTACTGTTTTTCCCTCAAGACTTCTGGCTTTTTCACCGTCAGAACCTGAAGTACCACCAGACCTTCCTGCAGAACCACCTTGAGAACCTGAAGTTGAACCGGTACCAGCGTCAGCGATATCTTTTACATTACCTAATTTATCGCGAGAAATAACACCTTCACTGTCGATTCCCTGTTGTTTCAGCTCTCCGCGTTTTTCAGTTGCCTTAGCAATAGAGCTATAGTCACCTAAAGCTACTATGATAGTTCCATTTTTGTCAAATGTTTCAACATCTGGTAGAGATAGAATTTCATTGATCAACTCATCAGGAATTGATTCGTCAAACTCACCAATTTTAACTGCGTAACTTCTATCGCGAACGTTGCGGGTTCTTTGGGTTCTGATCGCAGTCACATCAACTGTGTATGTTTCGTTGTCAATAGGTGAGTAGTTACCGGTTGTGTCATTGAATTGGCGAGCCATTTCAGCTAATTGTTCATCAGATAGTGCTACGCCAAGTGAATCAACAGGTGAGTTTTGAGGAGTATTCAATTCTTCGTCTTTGTAATCCGGAACGCCATCGCCATCGGTGTCAACTGCACAACCTTTTTCATCAACCGGAATTCCAACAGGTGTGTTAGGGCATTGATCCCAAAGGTTGACGATTCCATCCTGATCGAGGTCGTCCTGTACATCTGCAACAAAAGGATCATCATTGGCGTAAGGATCTTTTTTAGGCCCTGATTTTGGAGTTTTGTCTTTGTTGAGGTTGAAACTAAGGCCGGCTCCTACGTAGAGTAGTTGATCGTTTTGGGAGTCACCTTTCGGTTCTGACCAAAGTGATGGCGTTGAACCATCCAATTTATCAGTGAAAGTGAAATGGTAAGTAGCGCCAAAGTCAAACCTAAAGCGCGATGTGAGGTTGATGCTCATTCCGGCACTTACCGGAATTGCAAAGGCGAAGTTGTCGTAATATCCTAATTGTTCAGAGTAGAGCTCGCGAACATCTGTCTCGTATTCGTAATCGCGCTGAATGCGTATTGCTCTATTTTGATTTTCTTGAGTTTGGGGAAGGTTCCTGATAGTTCCGTCATCCCAGTAGTGATAAGTGTTTCCGTACTCATCGTAAAGATCTGTTTTGGCGTTGAATTCGAGTACTTCAAAACCAACTCCAATATACGGTTCTGCAGTTCTGTTTTCTTTTAATAAGTGGTGGAAGTTGTATTTTACCTGAACGCCTCCGGCTGTTATTGACGTGCTGAAGTTTCGGTTGAAATTGAGTGAACGCTCGTTAGCGGCTACATTTCCATAGAGGAGGTAGAGCTCAGCATCGAGGTAATCGGTAACTTTTTGCTCAACGCCCAGCCTAAAAGCAAACTGGCTGTTTGATGGTCTGTTGATTCTGAATCCTTTGCTTAGATCACCGTAATAGGTAAGGACACCGCTACCCAAAGTGAATGTTGGTTTCCACACCTTTTCAGTGTCTGTTGAATCATTGCTTGTTTCCTGGTTATCCTGAGCTTTTTGGCCAGTAGCTACAAGGGTTGTCAGTGATAAAAATAGTGCTACTGTATGGCGTAAAATCAATCTCACAGTTTGGTCGGTTTTATTTTAGAGCTGTAAAACTGATCTAAAGTAAGCAATTATTGTGAAACGATACCAAATTTTATGCTACTGAACCCAATTTTGATTGGTTATCATAAGTGCTTCCTGCACAGTTATGCGGTCGCCTTCGTTGTAAGCTACAACAAATGGACCGGGGAAATTGAAGGATGATTTGATGTTTTCGCGACCGTCACGAGCTTGTTTGTAAACCCCAAAACTCCCCGTTGTGTACTTGATCCAGCCTTCGTGGTTTTCCATGAAAAACTGATTTGTAAAGTTGTACTTTTTCTCGATGTAAGGTGCTTTAACATTTTTGTGACCTGCTAAAATTTGCACGCGATATTCGATTCCTTTTACAGGATCCTGAACAGATGTAATTTTCTCTTTTTCAGACTTCTTTTTTGTGTCAGCTACAGCCGAGTTATCTGGGGTGGATGATTCATCAGTTTTTTCGTCTTCAGTGAGGTATTTTTCGGCTAATTCTTCATCGCTTATTTGGTCTTTAGGTTCAGGCTGTTCTACTTTTTCTTCACTGTCAGATCCCTCATCAGCCGGCTTTTCGGTAACCGTATCCTCTGGCTCCGGTTCTGACTGTGGTTGAATATTTTCTTCAGCAGATGCTTCTTTTTCTTCTTTTTCCTCCTCTGGTTGCTGAGCTGGTTCCTCAGTAACTTCTTCTTCAGCTTCTTTGGCAGGAGTTTCATTTGAGGCGAGCATCTCTTGCTCGTCACCTGTTGGCGGCTCGCTCATGATCTCAGCTTTTTGCGTTTTGTTTTCGTGAAGGAAAGAGAGTTCACCTGAGATACCCTCAATGCTTTTAGACTCTGTCTCAGATAAATCAACTGTGTAAGAAACGGAGAAAGTATCGCTTTCGGGCATGCTCATCCACACGAATTTCACTTTTTCGTCAACCTGTGAAAATACAGATTCACTTTTATTGTTTGCTTCAGCAGTTGCTTTGTAAGGAACTACGTCCTGTATTTTTCCAAAACCATTTAGATACTGTGAGTTGACGTTGATCTTTATTTTATAGCGGTTGTCTCCCAAATCTTCAACTTCGCGGTAAACATAAGCGTATGGATTGCGCTGTTTTTTGAGTTCCTCTTCGCTTGGACCAACATTCAGTTTTTCAGTTGGCACGGTGTAAGTCATGCGTTTATTTTCTTCGAGATAAGAAAAAGTCCCACCTAAATCGACTTCAACCACGTATGGATCGGTTACGGTTAGTTTGTATTTTACGGTGAAAGATTCTTCTTCAGGAAGTGCCATCCAAATAATTTTCATTTTGCGCTGGGCATAGGTGAAAGTAGCTCCTTTCGTTTCAATCGGTTCAATTTCCACACCATAAGGGAACAGATGTTGAAATTTAGCAAAGCCTTCAACATCTCCTTTGTTTACAGTTACTGAAACTGTACAGGAGCTCATTGTATCAATGCGCTCAGGGGCTTCCTGAGTGATGGTAATGCTTTTAGAAACGACTGATGTGATTCCGGCAATGAGGAGAATTTGAAGTGGAAGTAAGAGAAACTTAAACATGGCTTTGCACTTAATTGGTGTTTAACAAAGCTATTCGATCACTCACCTGTTACGCGCGAACACCTTTTTAAAGTTTGAACAAAAAATTGTGAATATCCTGTTCACAACCTTGTTCATAACGTGTTGAAAGGTTGTTGATCTAGAAGTTCGGCCGTAGGAGGTACTTAGAGTAAAAGCTGTCTATTTCTTCGATTGCTTCATCAGCCGTGTCAACGAGTTTAAAGATGTACATATCGGGCTCGCTGATGTTGTGTTCTTGCTCTAAAAGGGTTTTTTTAATCCAATCGAGCATACCACCCCAAAAATCTTTGCCAACGAGTATGATAGGAAACTTCCCGATTTTGTTTGTTTGGATAAGTGTAAGGGCTTCAAAAAGTTCATCGAGTGTTCCAAATCCTCCCGGCAACACAATAAAGCCTTGCGAATACTTTACAAACATGAGCTTGCGAACGAAGAAATAATCGAAGTTGATGAGTTTATCGGGGTCGATGTATTCATTGGAATGCTGCTCAAAAGGAAGGTCAATGTTGAGTCCAACAGATTTTCCTTTACCACGCCTGGCGCCTTTGTTAGCTGCTTCCATTACTCCGGGACCACCACCTGTAATAACACCGTAGCCCTGTTGGGTGAGGTTGAAAGCAATTTGTTCAGCGAGGTCGTAATAGCGAGTGTCTGGTTTGGTTCGGGCAGATCCAAAAACAGTAACACACGGGCCAATCTTCCCCATTTTCTCAAAGCCTTCAACGATTTCGCTCATCATCTTAAAGACCTGCCAGCTGTCGGTTGTTTTGATCTCGTTCCAGCTCTTATCTTCAAATGCTTTTTTGACTTTGTCTTCTCTGCTCATGTTACTTTTTATTAGCCTGCACAGCTTTGCGAACACTGCCGTGAGTTAACAATTCTTTTTTTGCTTCCTCTTTGCTGAGTCCGGTTGCTTCGCTCACCATTTTGGTCCCTCTTTCAACGAGTTTGGCGTTGCTCAATTGCATATCTACCATTTTGTTTCCTTCAACACGCCCCAATTTAATCATTACGCTTGTACTGATCATGTTCAGAACCATTTTTTGAGCTGTCCCGGCTTTCATCCGCGTGCTTCCGGTGACGAACTCAGGTCCCACAACAACTTCAATTGGATATTGAGCTGCTTCAGCAACAGGAGTATTTTCATTGCAGGTTATGCAACCGGTTAAAATACTTTTTTCATTGGCGTGTTTCAAGGCACCAACAACGTAAGGGGTTGTACCTGATGCTGCGATACCAACTACAGAATCATTTTCAGAAATATCGTAATCGAGTAAATCCTTCCAGCCCAGATCAGCATCATCTTCAGCTTTTTCAACGGCTTTTCTAATTGCGCCATCACCACCGGCAATCAACCCGATAACGAGTCCGTGGTCAACACCAAATGTTGGCGGACATTCAGATGCGTCTAAAATCCCCAGTCTGCCGCTGGTTCCTGCGCCCAGGTAAAACAACCTGCCGCCTGAAAGCATTCTGTCGGCAATTTGATCGACCAGCTTTTCAATTTGTGGAATTTGTGCTCTGACCGAAGCAGCTACTTTTTCATCTTCACGGTTCATGTTTACGAGCAAATCTCTCGTGCTCATCTTTTCCAGATGATCGTAGTGCGAAGTTGATTCGGTTGTTTTACTCATCGTAAAAAAGGAGGGCGAACCCTCCTCAACTATTAGTAAATTGTTGGATATTCTGCCGGATTGAACTCGTGCATGAGGTTGTAAACGGCATCGTAAATATCATCGACTGATGGCTTGCTAAAGTAGTCACCGTCAGATCCGTAAGCCGGACGATGCGCTTTAGCTGTGAGTGTTACCGGTTCTGAGTCGAGGTGGTAATAACCGCCTTGTTCAGCCAGTACTTGTTGCATCATGTAAGCTGAAGCTCCACCAGGAACATCTTCATCGACAAATACAACGCGATTCGTTTTTTGAAGTGATTGAACGGTCTCGTGATTCAGGTCGAATGGGAGCAGCGTTTGTACGTCAACAACTTCCACTGATATTCCTGCTTCAGCAAGAATTTTAGCAGCTTCTTCAGCCATTCTTACCATAGAGCCGTAAGTCACGACTGTTACGTCTTCACCTTCTTTAACCACATCTATTTTACCGAGTTCAACTTTGAATTCGCCAACATTTTCAGGCACAGCTTCTTTGATTCGGTAACCGTTGAGCGATTCGATTACGATTCCCGGTTCATCGCCTTCTAAGAGTGTGTTGTACATTCCGGCTGCCTGTACCATGTTGCGAGGTGTACAAACGTGTATTCCGCGAACAGAGTTGATGATCATGCCCATTGGTGAACCACTGTGCCAAATACCTTCGAGGCGGTGACCTCTGGTTCTGACGATGAGTGGTGCTTTTTGTCCACCGGCACTTCTGTAGCGCAATGTTGCCAGATCATCAGAAAGTACCTGAATGCAATAGTGGAGGTAATCGAGGTACTGGATTTCAGCGATTGGGCGCAAGCCGCGCATCGCCATTCCAATTCCCTGACCGATGATTGTGTTTTCACGAATTCCGGTATCGGATACGCGATCTACACCGTATTTTTCCTGTAATCCTTCAAGTCCCTGGTTCACACCACCAATCTTTCCTGAGTCTTCACCAAATATGAGTACCTCAGGACGGTTTTTGAGAATGTAATCGAAGTTGTCGCGCAGTATTTCGCGACCGTCTTTCATTTCCGGTTCTGACGGGTAAGTTGCGTGAACCGTTTTGACGTTTGTAGCTGAGAGGTCACTCTCAGAGTGGAGGTGTTTGTCGTAGCGATCTTTGCTGGTTTGGTCGTAATTCCTGAACCAGTTTAGCAGTTGGTCGCGCTCGTTGCTCTGCTCATTTCTGGTAGAGCGGAGTACTTTTTTCACTACGACCATAATGTCTTTGCGAAGAGGCTCTTTGTTATCGCTGAGCTCTTTGATGTCTTTATTTAAAAATGCTTTGTTTGCGCTGGCTGCCACTACCGGTTCCATCAATTTCATCGCCTCGGCCTTTTCTGCTTTGATCGGCTTGAGGAATTCCTGTAGTGCTGTTTTCTTGGCATCGCGGGCACGCTTTTTGGCATCTTTTTGGATCTGATCGAGTTCCTCTTCAGTTGCGAGTTCTTTTTTCAGAATCCAGTTGCGCATTTGCGCAATACCATCGAATTCTTTTTCCCAGTCGAGACGATCTTTTGACTTGTAACGCTCGTGCGAACCAGATGTCGAGTGTCCCTGTGGTTGTGTAACTTCTTCAACGTGAACGAGTACAGGGATATGTTTTTCGCGTGCAATCTCAGCTGCTTTTTCGTAAGTGAGGCACAGGTTAGCGTAATCCCATGCTTTCACGTTCAGCATTTCAAATCCTTGTGCGTCATCAGTGCGTTGGAATCCTTTGAGTGCCTCAGAGATGCTCTCCTTAATTGTTTGGTATTTCTTTTCAACTGAAATGCCGTATCCGTCATCCCAAACAGACATCACCATCGGAACCTGGAGAACACCGGCTGCGTTGAGCGTTTCCCAAAATACACCTTCAGATGTTGAGGCGTCACCGATAGATCCAAAAGCGATTTCCTGTCCGTTTTTCGAAAATTTAGATGTCCATTCAACATCTTTGAGCGCTCCCGATTCACGGTACACTTTTGATGCTTGTGCCAGTCCGAGTAAGCGAGACATTTGTCCGGCTGTTGGACTGATATCAGTTGAAGTATTTTTTTGAGCTGTTAAGTCTTTCCATGTCCCGTCTTCGTTGAGAGAACGAGTAGAAAAGTGTGCGTTCATTTGGCGACCACCTGATGCCGGATCGAATTCGATATCAGCGTGAGCGTATAATTGAGCATAAAAAGATTCCAGTGTGATGATGCCTGCTGCTAACATCCAGGTTTGATCGCGGTAATACCCCGATCTAAAGTCACCTTCCTGAAACTGTTTGGCCAGTGCTATTTGCGCTATTTCCTTTCCGTCTCCAAAGATTCCAAACTTGGCCTTTCCTGTTAGCACTTCTCTACGACCAAGTAAACTCGCCTCTCTACTTTCATTCGCCAGTTTAAAATCGGCTAGTATCTCTTCTTTCAACTCTTGCTGTGTGAGTTCTTCCACTTCAGCTCCTTCGTTTTTTGTATTTGCCATGTATAGTCTTCTTATTAGATGAGAACGATGTGGCGCGAAGATACAAAAAACTGTCTTTTTTTAGATTGTTGAGAACGAGTGTTATTGCGTATTTAATATTAGATTGAGGTTGAGGTTGAGGTTGAGGTTGAGGTCGAGATTGAGGTCGAGAGCATTCAAATGATGTTTTTGGTTGATTGTTTATTGAAGGATCGCTTGTTTTTTAAGGCGAAATACCCGGTTGCCGAGCGGAGCCGAGGTATAGGGAGTTAAAAGTTGAAGGCCAAGGTCAAGCCAGAGGTGCTGACCGGAGCGTCAGTAGAAAGGTCGAGGAGGAGAAGGTTAAGGTGAAGTTCCGTTCCTTGTGTTATATATGGTATTCGAATATGTAGGATTGCGATGCATCGCAATCCTACATATTCAAATGAAGCCAATCGCCAGCCTACAGTGAATCACTAAACTCCTCAATATTTTTCACAAAAGTGCTCCACAGGTATTTTTCTTTTTCTTCCTCAACGCCCTGCTTGAATTTTTGAGTGAGGTTTTCATCAAAGAAGCGTTTTATTGCAGTTGCTATTTCGGTCGGATCCTTTTCCACCACAAATCCCACTTTTTCGTGTGGCACAAATTCGCTCAATCCGCCAACATTGGTGACGAGCATCGGGGTATTGAACTGGTAAGCGATTTGTGTGATTCCGCTTTGACTGGCAGTATGGTAGGTTTGTGCCACCAGGTCGGCAGCGCTGAAATAGAGTTTCACATCCTCGTTGGGGACAAATCGGTTGTCGATATGCACTTTTCCTGTGAGGTCGTGTTTCTGGATTAAGTCTGTGTACGCATCCGGACTGTCGTAGAATTCGCCCACAATTTGCAG
>NZ_JAVLBN010000041.1:0-20033 GCF_031581065.1 Salibacter sp. | reverse complement strand
CAACGGTATTCCGGTTTCATTTAACCGGGTTATTGCCCACATTGAAAACGGAAAAGTAACTTCGGTAAACGGGAATTTCAACCTTTCTTCTCCATCGACAACCCAGGCTGGAATTTCTGAAAGTGCGGCTCTGACCAATGCGCTTAACAGTATAAATGCACAAACTTACAAATGGGAAATTCCGGCTGAGGAACAATTGCTCAAAACTGAAACAGGAGACCCTTCAGCTAGTTTTTATCCTCAGGGTGAATTGTGTTACGTTCAGCCAGATGCCAGAATAGATGCAGATCACAAATTAGCGTGGAAGTTCAACATTTACGCTCAAAAACCGCTTTCCAGAAAAGAATACTTTGTTGACGCTCAATCAGGCGACATCATTTTCACTAATGATCAGATCCACCACTCAGATGCTCAGGGAACTGCCGAGACTAAATACAGCGGTACTCGCACAATTGTTACAGACAGTGTTTCTCCCAACATGTTTAGATTGAGAGAAACTGGTCGCGGAAATGGGATCAACACTTTCAACATGCAAAACGGAACAAACCACGGTAATGCAGTTGACTTCACCGATGGTGACAATTATTGGGACAACGTAAATGCTAACCAGGATGAAGTAGCTACTGATGCACACTGGGGAGCAGAAATGACTTATGACTACTACTTAACTCAACACAACCGCAACTCAATTGATGGCAATGGTTTTGCTCTAAACAGCTACGTTCATTATGACAACAACTACGGGAATGCTTTTTGGGACGGCCAACGCATGACTTACGGTGACGGAGGAAACCAAACAACTCCTTTTACAGCTCTCGATATCACAAGTCACGAAATCACACACGGTTTAACAAGCCGAACTGCAGACCTCATTTACTCTTACGAATCAGGCGCATTGAACGAATCATTCTCTGATATTTTTGGAGCTGCCGTGGAAATATGGGCTCGCCCTAATAACAACAACTGGCTCATTGGAGAAGATATTGGTATTACTCTTCGGAGTATGTCAGATCCAAATCAGTACGGAGATCCCGACACTTACCAGGGAGATAACTGGGAGTTTGGAGCTTTTGACAATGGCGGTGTTCATATTAACAGCGGTGTACAGAATTATTGGTTTTACCTTCTCGTCAATGGCGGCAGCGGTACAAATGACAATAACGAAAGTTACAATGTAACTGCTCTCGGGCTTACTACTGCTGCTGAAATCGCTTTTAGAAACTTAGTCACTTACCTAAGTCCTTCATCAGAATACGATGAAGCGCGTTTTTATTCGATTAAATCTGCAGTTGATTTATTTGGGGCTTGCAGTCCAGAAGTTGAAGCTGTAACAAATGCCTGGCATGCCGTTGGCGTTGGACCGGCTTACACGCCAAATGTTGTCAGTGATTTTTCAGCGAGTTTAACTTCTAGCTGTACTGCACCGCTTGAGGTTTCGTTTACAAATAACAGCATCAATGGACTCAATTTCACATGGGACTTTGGTGATGGAAATTCGAGCACTCAACTCAATCCATCTCACACGTATGCCAATAATGGAAATTACGATGTTCAACTCATTGTTGATGGCGGCAACTGCGGTGCAGATTCAGTAGTGAAAAGCAGCTATATTAATATTGGTCCGAACCAGCCATGTGTCGTGACAATGCCATCATTAGGGCCCGGTGAAGATCAAACAAGTTGCACTGGTCGCGTATTTGACTCCGGAGGAGAACAAGGCAACTACGGAAGTGGTGAATCGAGCTTCCTCACAATTGCTCCATCAGGTGGCGCTAGCAGCGTAACGCTTTACATCAACAGTTTTGATGTTGAAGCAGGATCTGGATCAACATGCGACTATGACTACCTCGCAATTTATGAAGGTCAGAGCACTAACGGTACTTTAATTGGAAAGTATTGTAATACGACCGGAATTCCCGGCACAATTACTTCTCAAACAAATGCAGTCACATTGCATTTCTTTTCAGATGGCGGTGTAGAAAATGCCGGTTTCGATATTACATGGAACTGTACTTACCCTGATGTTCCTCCGGCAGCAGATTTTACAGCTTCATCAGTAAGTGATTGCCGCGGAACATATTCATTCAGCGATGAATCAGCTAATGGCCCAACCGGCTGGACGTGGGATTTTGGTGATGGAAACACCTCAACTGATCAAAACCCAACACACACTTACACGCAAAATGGTGATTTTGATGTTACGCTAACAGCAACAAATAGTCATGGAACAGACAGTGTTGTGAAGTCTTCTCATGTAACGATCACAAAACCATCAGCTCCGCAAGTCATTTTGACTAACAATCCCGGAAACGGGGACTCTGCGGTTCTGACCACGACTGACAGCGGAGTTATTTATTGGTTTGACAGCATTTGGGGAGGAAATTTACTGGATACCGGAAGCACATTTACTTCAGCTCCGCTTTCCTCTTCAACATCGTTTTTTGTTGAGCGTGAAATCTTAAAACCAATTGAAAAAATTGGCCCGGTTGACAACCAGTTTGGTTCAGGTAATATGTTTAACAATGACCAATACCTGGTATTTGATGCACTTTCTGATTTCGAACTCAAAACTGTAAAGGTTTTTGCAGGGCAGGCCGGAAACAGAACGATTGAACTACGCAATTCGAGCGGTCAATTATTAGCGAGTGAAACAGTATTCATTCAGCCGGGCGAACACAGAATTGAACTCGATTTTGATATTCAACAGGGAACTGATTACCAACTCGGTGTTTCTACCAACAACATGATTTCACTTTACAGAAATGACGGTGGCGTTCAGTATCCATACAGCGTAGCCGGACTCGCATCAATCAAGAGAAGTTCAGCTAATTCTAACCCGTTTGGTTATTACTATTTCTTCTACGACTGGGAGATTCAGGAGCCTTCTTGCATCTCAGAACGCGAAGAAGTAATTGTGAACCTCACAGGAACAGATGAATTATCTCAAAATTCAGGATTGACACTTTATCCAAACCCGACTCGCTCAAAACTCAATGTTGAATTTAGCGGTTGGAATGACGAAAAAGTTCAAATTGAGATTTTGTCCTCTACTGGTGCACTTGTGAAAACGATCAGCACATCAGCTACTAAAGCGACAATTGATGTTTCAAACTTAGCTGCCGGTTACTATTTGCTCAAAGCAACTGGCGACCAAAAAACAGCGATTGAAAGAATTGTGATCAACTAAAATGACGATATCAAAAAAAACCGTGCAGAGAATTCTTTGCGCGGTTTTTTTATTTTAAACATAACCCTCGTTTAAATTCTCTTAATTTTCCCTAAATCCATCTCAAAATATAGCGAATACAAAATCCGTTGAGTAATTTCGCCATTCATTAATTATTTTAATCGTGTCGAACAACGTTGTAATAATTCCAACCTATAATGAAAAGGAAAATGTGGAACGCATGGTCAGAACCGTGTTTTCACTCGAAATTCCGTTCGACTTACTCATCATTGATGACGGCTCACCTGATGGAACCGGAGAAATCGTCAAAACACTCCAAAAAGATTTCCCTGACAAACTCCACATTATTGAGCGAAAAGGAAAACTAGGCCTCGGCACAGCTTACATCACCGGCTTTAAATGGGCCCTCGATCACGATTACGACTACATTTTCGAAATGGACTGCGACTTCTCGCACAACCCTGAAGACCTCGTTCGGTTACATGAAGCTTGTGCTACTAAAGGAGCTGATATGGCCATCGGATCGCGATATGTATCAGGGGTTAACGTGGTCAACTGGCCGATGGGCAGAGTTCTCATGAGCTACTTTGCATCGGTTTATGTTCGCATGATAACCGGCATGCCCATTCAGGACGCTACGGCCGGATTCAAATGCTACTCAAAAAAAGTATTACAACGCATCAATCTCGACAAAATAAAATTTAAAGGTTACGCCTTTCAAATAGAAATGAAGTTCACAACCTGGAAGTTGGGCTTCAACATTGTAGAGGTTCCGATCATTTTCACCGACCGCCAGGAAGGGACTTCTAAAATGAATACCGGAATTTTCAAGGAAGCTTTCTTTGGAGTTATCGAAATGAAATTAAAATCGTGGTTTAAAAAATACTGATCGTTATGCGCACACTCATCAAGAATGCAACAATCATCAATGAGGATAAGCAATTTAAAGGAGACGTGCTTATCGAGGATGAATTCATCACTGAAGTTGGCGAGGGAATTGACAAACCGGCCGATAAAACAATTGACGCTTCAGGAAAAATTTTGATTCCGGGCATGATTGATGACCAGGTGCATTTCAGAGAACCGGGACTCACACAAAAAGCTGAAATAAAAACCGAATCACGAGCAGCTGTAGCCGGTGGAATCACGAGTTACATGGAAATGCCCAATACCATTCCGCAAGCTACAACGATTGACCTTCTTGAAGACAAGTACAAAAGAGCGAATGAGGTTTCGTTAGCTAACTACTCGTTTTACATGGGTACCACAAACAAAAACCTCGATGAATTGCTCAAGATCGATCAAAAGAAAATTTGCGGTGTCAAAATTTTCATGGGTTCCTCTACCGGAGATATGGTGGTAGATGATGAAAAAGCTTTGGAGAAAACATTTGAAGAAGTTAAAACACTCATTGCCACGCATTGCGAAAACGACCCCATGATTGGTGAAAATGCCAAAAAATACCGCGCGAAATACGGAGAAAATGTTCCAATTGAATGTCATCCTGATATCCGCAGTAGAGAAGCTTGCTACAAGTCTTCTTCTTACGCTAAGAGCCTGGCTGACAAATACGGGACACGCCTTCACATTCTTCATATTTCCTCAAAAGAAGAACTGGATCTTTTCCGCAACGATATTCCAATGAAAGAAAAGCATGTTACGAGTGAAGCATGCATTCATCACATGTGGTTTTCTCGGGAAGATTACAAAGAAAAGGGAACTCACATCAAATGGAATCCGGCTGTGAAAGAACGTGAAGATGCTGAGGCCATTCTGCAAGCTGTAAATGACGACAGAATAGATGTCATCGCTACAGATCACGCTCCTCACACACTTGAAGAAAAAGACAACACGTATTTCAAAGCACCATCGGGCGGACCTCTAGTTCAACACGCTCTTCCTGCTCTCTTTGAGTTTTGGAAACAAGGCAAGTTAACGCTCGAAAAAATAGTGCGCAAAACGAGTCACAACGTTGCCGATATGTTCAGCATTGAAAAACGCGGTTACATCAAACCCGGCTATTACGCTGATTTGGTTCTGATCGATCCTGAAAAGCCACTTACCGTTTCAAAAGACAACCTCCTCTACAAATGCGGGTGGAGTCCGTTTGAGGGAACGACTTTCCAGTGCAGCATTGACAAAACATTCGTGAATGGCTACCTCGCCTGGGACAATGGTCAGATCCATGACCAACAACTGGGTAAACGCTTAACATTTAACCGCTGATGCGCAACTTTTTGTTCATAGCGCTTATTTCGCTTCTTTCATTTAGCTGCGGCTCAGATGAAGAAAAAGCGACTCCGCCTGATGACATCATCCAGCGGGAGCAGATGACCCAGGTTCTGACCGATATACAAATTGCAGAAGCGATTTACCAGCGCGGCAATTTCCCAAAGGATGATTACGATGGAAAAAAGTACATACTCAAGATGTATCAAAAGATTTTTGAGAAGTACGGAGTGGATGAACAAAAATTCAAGCAATCGCTAACCTGGTATGAAGAGCACCCCAAAATTTTAGCCGATATGTACGATGAGGTGCTCAACGAGCTCTCTCAACGAGAAGCCAACCTTCGCGACAAAAGAAAATCAAAGAATAAGGAGAAAAAGAAAGACAATTAGTGCTCATTTAAAAAACGTTCAGCAGTATCCTTTACAGCCTTTTCAATTGAATTAAACTCAAAGTCTAATTCCTTTTTGATCTTCTCGTTACTGTACTGCACATTACTATTAGCCGATTGAGCCGTTTCTCGAGTAATCAACGGCTTTTTGCCCGTAAAAAAGCTACGCACCTTTTCCAGTCGCCACGCGATGGAGCTCATCGTTTTAGTCGCCAATACTGAGGGCCGTTTCTTATCCAGAGCATCAGCGATCAAATTGAAGTAATCGCGATACTTCATGTTTTCCCCAACAACCAAATAACGATTTCCAAAAAGCTCTTTGTCCATCACCTCGATGAGAGCCTGAGCCACATCCTTAACATCTACAAAAGCATTGGAACCCGTTGTGTAATACCTGAGTCCGTCCCAAACCTGTGAAAACATAGCAGCACTGCTCGTATTCCAGTTTCCCGGCCCCACGACAATACACGGGTTCACCATCGCCACGTTTAAGCCTTCCTGAGATCCACGCCATATTTCGCGCTCCCCGTAATGTTTGGAAATCGCGTAATAAGAGGTGTGCTTATCCTCTTTCCATTTGATGTTCTCATCTGTTTTGTCACCATTTCGGTCAGAACCGATTGCAGCCGTAGAGCTCACGTAGCCAAATTTTTTGACTCCAACATCCAGCGAGATATTGACCAAATTAGCTGTTCCCTCAATATTGACCCTGTACAACTTATTTTTCTCACCGGGATCAAAACTCACATAAGCCGCAGCGTGATAAACTTCATCGCACCCATTAACGAGTTTTTCCAGCTCGATAACATCAAATAAGTCACCATCAACCCACTCGATGTTTTCCAGTAAACCAGTATCGCCTCCGTAATGATTGAAATGATTTTCGAGAATTGACGTATCGCTCGACTCCCTCTTGAGCGCACGCAACTTTTCACCTCTTGAAAGGAGAAAGTAAGCCAAGTGAGAGCCTACAAGTCCGGTTGCGCCCGTAATGAATATCACGCGGCAAAGGTAGTCAGGGAATTGATTTTTTAAAGTGTTAATCTGACTATCTTTGGCCCGCAAAACGAAACGCAACAATGGCATCAGCATTAATAGAAGAACTACAATGGCGCGGAATGGTGCACGACATCATGCCGGGAACTGAAGAACAACTCGAGAAAGAACCAACTACAGCTTACGTTGGCATTGACCCCACTGCAGATTCTTTGCACATCGGTCATCTAGTATCAGTTATGTTGCTCAAACACCTGCAACTTCACGGACATAAACCTTTGGCTCTTGTTGGTGGAGCTACAGGAATGATCGGTGATCCATCAGGTAAATCGAAAGAACGCAATTTGTTAAATGAAGAACAACTTCGCCACAATGAAGCTTGTTTAAAAGAGCAACTCAAACGCTTTTTGGATTTTGACCAGTCAGAACCCAACGCAGCCGAGCTCGTGAATAACTACGACTGGATGAAGGAGTTTTCTTTCCTCGAGTTCATCCGCGACATCGGTAAGCACATCACCGTGAACTACATGATGTCAAAAGACTCGGTTAAGAAACGTCTCGGTTCTGAAAGTAAAGAAGGGATGTCGTTCACTGAATTTACTTACCAGTTGGTGCAGGGCTATGATTTTCTCCACCTCTACCGCGAGAAGAATTGTAGGTTGCAAATGGGCGGATCTGACCAATGGGGAAATATCACAACCGGTACTGAGATGATTCGCAGAATGGAACAGGGCGAGGCATTTGCGTTTACATGTCCGCTCATTACAAAAGCTGACGGATCAAAGTTCGGAAAGACAGAGAGCGGCAATGTTTGGCTCGACAAAAAACTAACATCACCGTATAAATTCTACCAGTTTTGGCTCAATACCAGCGATGAAGATGCCGAAAAATACATCAAGATTTTCACGTTGTTGAGCAGGGAAGAAATCGAAAAAATCGTTTCAGAACACAAAGAAGCTCCCGGCCGAAGAGCTCTACAAAAGAAACTCGCTGAGGAAGTCACGATAATGGTTCACGGTGAAGAAGACCTGCAAACCGCAATCGAAGCCAGCAATATCTTGTTTGGCAAAGCGACTGAAGAATCGTTGCGCAAGCTCAGTGAAGAAGACTTCCTGAGTGTTTTTGAAGGAGTTCCGCAAACAGAATTATCAAAAAATGAAATCATCGGCAGTAATGAGTACGATTTATTCAGCGGTAAAACAGACTTCTTAAAATCGAATGGAGAAGTCCGCAGGGCACTCAAAGAGAATTCTCTACAACTGAACAAAGAAAAAATTCAGGGAGAAATCAGCATTTCAGATGACAACCTCATCAACGACAAATACCTCCTTCTACAACGCGGAAAGAAAAACTACTTCCTCGTTATCGCGAAGTAATTTAAAGATCTTTAAAGCACCTTTTCCAAAGTTTTGAACTTTGGAAAAGGTATTTTCACGACTTCCTTCCGCACATTCTTTTTTGTAACTTCGTATGTAAGTTAAAGTGATAATCTTAGAGAATGAAGACTCAGTATATAACAGATGATGAAGGTGAGAAAATAGCAGTAGTTCTCCCTATAAAAAAATGGCGAAAAATGCTTGAAGAGCTTGAGGAGCTTGACGATATCAAGACTTACGATAAGGTTAAAAAGTCAAACCTTAAATTTACTGAAGCAAATGAAGCATTCAACGAGATTGAAAAAACAAATTAACTATGCCCACACAAGTTGAAGATATTAGAAAGTCGATAATAGATAAGATCCTCACTATCGAAGATCACAGGCTACTTGAGTCTTTAGACAACTTACTAAAAACAAGTAAAGTTGAACTGACTGATGAGCAAATTGAGATTCTTCAAATAAGCTTAAATAATATCGAAAAGGAAGATTTAATAGATCAAAAAGACCTATTAACTGAAGAACGCAAAGTCTTTCAGAAAAATAAAATGGTCTCCCGTTGCCAGCAAACAACTAAGAAATATTCTTAGGTACTGGCTAGTTAATAATCAGTCTCCAGCCTAAGAAAAACTACCCCACGTTATTGAAAAATAACATCAAGATCTCTTATGCACCTTTTCCAAAGTTACTTTGGAAAAGGTTTTGAAAGCATCCCAACATCATGCAATCCCTCCGCCCATTACCAATTCATTAACTTTTCAAAAAGCGATCAAAATTTTTCACAACACATCAAAAATTGAACGTACTTTTGTCGGCAGAAACACAATTTTATGCGTTTTATACTCCTTATTACCGGGCTGCTATCCCTTCAAACACTGCGCAGCCAGGAGGACATCAAAGTCCTCACGTACAACCTCATGCTGTATCGCTCAACAATAGGTCAGTGCGATTACAGCAATAATGATCCCGCTCAAAAAGAAGACAACCTCAAAACGGTTATTCAATATGCCGATCCGGATGTTGTCGTGTTTCAGGAAATCGGGAACAGCCAGGGAAACATCCTCGATCTTTTGGATAACTCCCTCAATACAGACGGAGAAACAAAATACACTTACACTACTTACGCTGGCAGCTCAAGCCTTATCAATCACTGCTTTTTCAACGAAAACAAAATAGGCTACATCGGTCACAACAGCATTGAACGCGGCATCAACAACGAGTACATCGTTCGCCTCATCGATGCTTACCGTTTTTACTACAAAGACCCTTCTCTCGCTTCGGGAGCTGACACGACTTACTTCACGGTGTTTGCAGCCCACTTCAAGGCAGGTCAGGGTGGTCAGAACCCTGATGACCGTCACGTTGCTGCCGAGGCTATTATGGAATACGTTCGCGATAACGATCTCCAAAACTTCATGCTCGCGGGTGATCTCAACGTTTACGCTGCTTCAGAGCCGGCTTACCAACAATTGACAGATTTCTACGATGCCTCGTATAACTTCAACGACCCAACGGGAATTGAAGGTGCATGGAACAATAACAACTCAGGAAATTTTTCACTTGTTCACACTCAAAGTACTCATACCGGCTTTGACCCGTGTTTTTCGGGTGGTGGAATGGATGACCGCTTCGATTTCATCTTGCTCAGCAATTCGATAATGGATAATTCAAATTACCTGGAATACGACAGCTATTCTTACCGCGTGATCGGGCAAGATGGAAACCGTTTCAACTCAAGTGTGGTTTCACCCAGCAATGCCGATGTAAGCCTCAACGTGGCAAATGCACTTTATCGAGTGAGCGATCACCTGCCGGTTGTTGTAACGCTAAAAGCTCACTCCAGAGATCCGAGCTCTACTCAGGAACTCAAATTCAATAAACACTTTATTAAAATTCAGAATCCTGTTCGCAACAAGGCTCTGACCATTAGAAGTAGTTACAACCGACAAACAACGGCTACGCTTTACGACTTAACGGGCCGCAAAATTCAGGACATTAACATTACTCCGGGTGTGAATAACATTCACCTCGATTCAAAAACTAAAAAAGGTAACTATATATTGAAGATCAATAAGAAGGGGGTAACTCCTTTTCGTATAGTTATAATTTAATCTTAACCTAACAATCAGGGAAATATTCAAGGGTAATTTTGCCGCGAAATGAAAAAGGTAATTGTATCGCTTTTTATTCTGGGGCTGTCGCTTAGCGGCTGGTCTCAATCGTTTGACGAAAAAGTAACAACTTCATCAAGAGTGAGATTAAACGTTACGAACGTAGGAACTTTCGGGAACGCTTTTAGAGGTTACCGCGATGGATCGGGTACACCTTCCTGCGAGTATCCTGCCGGCTCTGGAATTGAGCACCTTTTTGAATCGGGTATTTGGGTTGCTGCCAATCCTGATCAGGTTTCTACTGCAGCTTATGACGCACCAAACGGCTATGCCACTGGCGGACGAGGCTTTGAAATGACAGTACCTGTAGGCTCGGTTCTGAACGAAAAATCAACACTTTTTGATAGTCCAAACTACGCGACAAACGCAATTTCACAACAGGATTTTATCGCAGATTTTACCGATAGCAATGTTGTGGTTCCGGGTACAAATACCCCAATTACTGATCACAACGATCCGCTGAATATTGGCATTCACATGGAAGCTTACAATTGGAATTACGCTTTCAGTGACTTTTTCGTGATTGTGAGTTTTGATATTGTGAATTATTCAAACCGCGCTTACGACTCGATGTACGTTGGACTTTGGTCAAATACAGTTGTGCGAAATGTAAACGTTACTCCGGCAGGATCAGGCGGATCTGCTTTTTACTCACAAGGTGGAAATGGCTACTCTGATTCGCTCAATATGGCCTATTGCTGGGATGTTGCAGGTGATGTTGGTTTCACGGAAAGCTACATCGGGCAAAAATTCCTCGGTGCCGATTACAAAGGAGCATTTTACAATCCGCAAAATACACCGGGCTTTAATGTTCATTACAACACCTGGCAGTTCAACTCGGGATCGGCAACATTGGCGTTCCCTACGAGTGAAAATGCACGTTATCAAAAAATGACGCGCGGACTCAATTTCGAGCAAAACTGGGATCAGATCCAAAACGACATCAGTCAGCCCGGTAACCGCTCAGATCTCGTGAGTGCCGGACCGTTTTACAACTACCAGCCCGGTGACACGATCAGCTTAGCTTTTGCTTTCATCATGGGAGAAAAGAAAGAAGACGGAAACCCGAACAGCGCCAACACACTCGCTCAACGTGAAATTTTCTACCGCAATGCAGATTGGGCTCAAACAGCTTACCTCGGTGAAGATGCAAACGGAGATGGAATTTTAACACCTGATGAAGACCTCGATGGTGACAACAAAATCGATCGCTACATCCTCCCTACTCCCCCCGATATTCCAAAAACAAAAGTTATCGCTGAAGGTGACAGTATTCAACTCTACTGGAGCGACAACTCTGAATCATCAGTAGATCCTATTTCACTCGAAGAGGATTTTGAAGGTTACCGCGTTTACCTTTCTAAACTCGGCTTTGATGTTGTGGGAACATCAGATCTCGATTTCGAGAACGAACTCTTCAAAATAGCTGAGTACGACCTCGATGATAACGGAATAGCTTACGACATAGGGCTCAACAGCGTTAGACTTGAAGAGCCTTATACATCTGAAGGCGAAACCTATTACTACAAGTACACGATTAACGATGTTCAACCCGGCTGGCAATACGCAGTTGCAGTGACATCATTTGACCGTGGCGAACCGGAAAACAATCTGGAATCGCTGGAGAGCTCTCCGGCTTCAAACCTCAAGCGGGTATTTACAGGAACTCCTATTAACGATGATCCCGACAGCGAAGAACCATTTGCTTATCCCAATCCGTATTACAGCGGTGCAGCATGGGAAGGAGCAAGTAACTTCCAGGAAGAAAGTAGAAAAATGTACTTCGCCAATTTACCGGCAGAATGTGTAATTCGAGTATTTACTCCGGCCGGTGATTTGATTGACGAAATTCGCCACGACCAGGACTACAATGGATCAGACATAAGATGGTTCCAGACTTTTGGAGCTGAAAATCCAGACGAAAACGTTTTCTCAGGTGGTATTCACGCCTGGGATTTACTCTCCCAAAACAACCAAATTATATCGAGAGGACTCTACCTCTTTACGGTTGAAGATTTGGGAACCGGAAAAATTCACAAAGGCAAATTCATGGTTATTAAATAATGCAAACAGATATGAAACAATTACTACTCAGCGCAGCAGCATTTTTGGGACTTGCAACAGCGCAGGCCCAGCATGACACGGTTAGCGTGTATGACATTCAGTACATTGACCAGAGCAGTCTACAAAACTGCAACGACACGAGTTCTTACTTTGGCGATACCGTAACCGTAGCCGGTTATGTTGTTACTCCGGGTGGATACTCAGAATTAGCATCAGGTAGCTCTCCAACAGGCCAGCGACCACTTTTAAACATCGTTGACACGATGAACCAGGGAGCCGGTGGTCCTTTTCACGGTATTCAAATTCACGGTTACTGGACTGATGACAACAGTAACTCTATTACTGCAGACTTACTAAACAGCATCCCATCAGGGCAATTAGTTTACATTACAGGTATTGTTGATGCCTACAATAATGAAACTCAAATTTATCCATTAACAAACTCTCAAACACATATTTTCGAACCAGGTGCTTCTGTACCTCAACCAAAGCCGGTTTCGGTAAATGTTGGCGACCTTCAAGATGGTAGTACAAACAACCAACTTGAAACTGGAGAGCAATGGGAAGGTTCTTATGTAGAGTTGACAAACCTTACGGTCGTTTCTGACGAGTCATACTCAACTCCTACAAGAAGGCAATACATCTGCCAGGATGCAAACGGAAATCAAATTCTGATTTACGATAAATTCCTCGCGATGAAAGATGGTGGTTGGACAACAGTAAACCCAAACTCTCCACAAAGTACAGGACCGTTGACTCCACTTCAGGTAGGCCAGGTATTGGATACTCTTCGTGGCATCATCGATCACGATGCAAACGGATGTTTAGGCGGTGGAAACTTTTCTCGTGGATACCGTATTTCTCCGATCTTTGAATCTGATATCGTTCGTGGAGTTTCTCCAGCTATTATCTCAAATGTTTCAAGAAGTTCTTCAATCCCAACTTCTTCGGATGATGTAACAATTACTTCTGATATTGTTGACCCTGATGGCTCAGTTGCTAATGCAACACTTTATTACTCAACAAACTTAAACTCAGGTTCTGTTAACTTTACTTCAATGGGAATGACAAATACTGGTGGTGACACTTATGAAGCTACAATTCCTGCACAGGGAGATGGCACTACAGTAGGTTATTACATCGAAGCGGAAGACAATGACGGAAACATGTCTTACTTCCCAATCACAAATGCCGGACAACAACAAAATGTTGAGTTCTACACAGTACGTGATAATGGAATTTCGATTTATGATATCCAGTACGTTCCTTATCCATCACAAGATGATGCTTCAAGCTTTGTTGGTGAAGAAGTGACTGTAACAGGTGTTGTTACGTCTTCAATGAAAGATTACGACCTGGGTTACGTGCACATTCAGGACCAAAACGCAACTGAATTTGGTGGTGTTATGCTAACAGGAGCACTTCAGTTAGGAGAACTTCAACGTCATGAAATTGTAACAGTTACCGGTACAGTTGTTGAAACTCGTGAGTTAACTCAAATCAACGTATCAAGTATTGATGAAGTGAATGCTACAACGCTCGATACAATTTCTCCGGTTATTCTTGACCCAGCTGATACTACTTCTAAAGCAAATCACGGATGGGAAAAGTATGAAGGTATGCTTGTAGAATTCCAGCATCCAGGAAATGGCAAGATTCACGTAACTGATGAATATTATGATTTCTTTGGCGCATGGATGGTATCTTCAAAAGACCAGGCTCCTGAAGATGAATCTTCAATCGTAATGACAGGTATTCAGGCAGCACAAAACTTTGCTTCAGTATATGTTTCAGTAATTACAAATGATACTACTCAATTACCGTCTTCTGATGCTCCATTAGAAGTTGATCCGGTAGCTACTGATACAACACAAAGCATGGATGCTCTTCGTGGAATTTTCTCAGCTCGTTATGAAGTTATCAAGCTGACTCCACGAAATAATGATGACTTCTTTGGATTCAGCGTTCCATTGGATTCTGCACAGCTTGAAGATACTGAATTGGAAACAGGAGTAACTGTAATCAACGGAAACACTGTTGAAACGGCTCTTTATCCAAATCCTGCAAGCAACAGATTGAATGTTCGCGTAAAAGGTGCTCAGGATCTTACAACAGTTGAACTTTACGACCTGAGCGGTCGCAATGTGAAAACAGTTCGCGTGAATAACGGTCAGAACCAAATTGACATTGCTAGTCTACAGGCTGGCGTTTACCTCGCAGTTATCAAAACTGAGGGTGTAAAAATTCAAACTGAAAAAATCATTATTCAATAACCATATTTCAATAAAACGTCTGCTGTTGATTCAATCAATGGCAGACGTTTTCTTTTAAACCTTTAAAGAAACGTACTCAAATCAATTGATCGTTTCACTTGTAGAATTTGCGCACATGAAAGGTTATCTTCAAATACTAACAATCGCGATTCTTGCCTTTCTTTCTTCCTGTGAAAAAACAGGAGATAGAAATGAAAACAAGTATCCCGAGACAAAAATCGCTTTTGAGTCGATTGACCTCAGCGGTGATGATCGCCTCAGCAGCAGTGTTAGACTGAGCTGGTTCGGAACCGATTCCGATGGGTACATCACAGGATTTGAAATTTCAATTGATGATGGCGAATGGCAATATACCAACGCCCAGGATAGCACTTTCAGGTTCAGCATACCGGCCGGGAGCGACTCAGCCGATATAGAATTTGCCGTACGCGCAATCGACAATGATGACAATATCGATCAGAGCCCAGCTACGCTTTCGGTTCCGATCAAAAACAGTACTCCAATAGCGACCATCGACAACAGCACCATCAAAGGTGATAGCACATTAGTCGTTCTTTCTTTTGATTGGGAAGGAACAGACCCTGATGGTTTCGAAACACTCGAAAAAGCTTATATCAAAGCAAATAACGGCTCGTGGTCACAACTCGACTTCAGCCAGGGAACAAACCTAATTTCAATTGTTCCATCACAACCTGATCAACAGGGACAACAATCTGCTGATGTTTACATCGGACAGGAAGATTCACCAAACGTCACAATTGATGGTTTTATCAATGGTGACTCAAACACATTTTATATCAAAGTAGCTGATATTGCAGGAAAGGAAAGTGTGCCCGATACTTCCAATACTGTATTCTTCCGCGACATCAACTCTGATTTATTGATGGTTACCGGTCAACCCGAAACGGTTACCGATCAATACCGCTCTATCCTCAACAACGTTTACCCAAACTACAACATTTACAATATCAGTCAGAACACAAGACTACCGCGTTATTTCAACCCAACATTCAAGTTGCTCATCAAGCAATTCGACAAAGTTTTCTTCAATACGGATTCTCAGATTTTTACAAATTTGAACAACCAACAGGAAGGACTGCTTTTAAACTTTGCTACTCCTTCTCTACTCGAGTTTACAAATGATGGAGGAAAGCTATTCATCACGACTTCGTTTACCAGCGGACAGGACCTCAGCGCAATTGCCGGAGTTCTCCCATTTGAGGAGCTTTCAACAGGTCCGGGAAGTGCTGATCTCTATCCAGACAGTACGGTGTACTCGAATGACAGCAACTACCCCAATCTCAAATCAGGGTCAGTAATTAGAAGTATGGACCCTGTTGTTCCCACTGCCGATGCAGAGCCTATATACTTCGCCAACTTCAATAACTACCAAAGCTGGAGCGACAACGTAATCGGAATCAAAAGAACGGGAGCGAATAACAACGTCAACCAAATACTTTTCACTGTTGAGCTCTACACATTGAGCGGTAATCAACAAAATTTGGAAAACCTATTTGACACAATACTGAATGATGAATTTGACTGGTAAACACATCATCGCAACCCTCGGCTTGCTGCTTTCGGTTCTGACCGTAACAGCTCAGGGAAAACTAAAAGGAACCCTCACAGATAGTGAAACGGGACAGCCACTGATAGGTGCCACGGTGCAAATTGTGGGAACTTACAAAGGTACATCGGCTGATGTTGACGGGAAATACATGATTAAAGATATTAAGCCGGGTGACTACTCGATCAAAATATCGTTCATCGGTTTTGCAGCTAAGGTTTTCAACGGGATAACGATTAAAGATGGCGAAACCACTGAACTGGATGCATCGCTTGAACCGCGCTCACAAACGCTTCAGGAGGTAACTATTGTTGGTGAAGCGAACCTCGTTGACCTTGAATCAGGAAAATCTGAAGTGAGCATCGGGCAGGAAGACATCGAAGAAATGAACGTTCGCGATGTCAAGGAAGTCGTGAGTATGCAGGCCGGTGTTAATACAACAACTGATGGTATTCAGATCCGAGGTGGCCGCGTGTACGAAACCGAATACCTGATCGATGGAATCTCGGCTCAGGATCCGCTTGCAGGTAGTGGTTCAGGTGCAGAAGTATCAGCCAATGCAGCGGCTGACGTAACGGTAATCACCGGTGGCCAGGGAGCAGAGTTTGGCGGGAGTTCGGCCGGAGTTATTTCAACCAAAATTCGCGAAGGTGGTGACAAGTTCCAAATTGGTGGTAGCTGGCAACGCGATAACCTCGGCTTTGATAAAGACAATGCTTACTCCTGGAATACTGACATCATTGAGCTCAACATGGGCGGACCTGTTCCGGGAACAAAAAAGAAAGTGAAGTTCTTTACAGCCATTCAGTCGATCATGAGTGACAACTACTTTGGCCCAACTGCAAATCAACTCGAAAGCAGCATCCTTCGAACAGGTTTTAATCGCTCAGGGAACGACTGGCTCAACAATAATTTCGTAGATCCTTTAAATCAGGGCACATTTTGGGCTCCCCGTCAACGCAACAACTGGTCGCACACACTCAAGTTATCGTGGCAAATAAAAGAAGGAACGCGATTATCAGTAACGAATCAGCACAGTCTAAACATCAACCAAAACACTAGAACACTTCAAATTGTAGGCTTTGATGCGATTCTCCTTCCCGGTTTTCAATTCCGCAGAAGTTTGAATCTCGACAATGCCACCACTTACACACACCATTCAAACCTCACGGCTCTGAACTTCAACCACTTTTTAAATGATAAGTGGAACCTTGACGTTTCTGTTGGCCGACTCTTTACAAATCTGAGAGCAGATGCTAACGGTCGCCCATTCAGAACCGAAACAGTTGATCAAATCCTCGATGAGCAATCGATTATTACTGATCCGGTTCAACTCTACAATCCGGGTGATGAAATCGTTTACACAATCCCTTCACCGTGGTTGATCAATAACGGAGGTATTTCTTCATTGTGGCACGATCACTATGCTGAAGAATACACGCTCAAATACAAGTTCCGTTTTTACCCGAACAGTAAAATTCACAAGATCACATTTGGTCACGAGCACAAGTTCACCGGGTACCAATGGGTTGATGTGACGCGTCCGTGGGTTGGAGCTCCTATCAGAATAGATGAAAACACAACAACACCCAACAGGAGCATCGGTAGCTCGTTCGATATTTGGAGTGTAAACGCCATGAACGGAGGTCTCTTCGCTCAAGATGTGATTACCTACAAAGGAATTATTGCAACACTCGGTATGCGACTCAACTACTGGGCTCCGGGTAAATTCGCTGATGACGCAGTTGACAATCCAAACTCTCCTGTTGTCGACCAGGTTCGCCAGAATTACGAAGAAGAAACATTTGGTTTGTTTGGTCAGCGCTGGAAAGCGAGATTGTTACCACGTATCAACGTTTCTTTCCCCGTTACAGAAAATAACGTGCTCTATTTCAACTACAGCCACTCGATGCGCTTACCTCACCCGCGATTTGTTTACCAGGGCCTCGATCCAAACTTCCAGGATCGTTCATTCCTGAGTAACCTCGGTAACCCAAATATCAATCCTGAGGTGAACGTTTCTTATGAAGTTGGAATGAAGTCTCAACTCACGAAAGACCTTGCTTTCACGCTTTCCGCATTTAACAACAACCGTTTTGATTACATCGTATCGAGACGAGTGCTAGTTGAAGATCAAACTGGCAGACCGGTTAGTAAGCAGATGTATATCAACCAGGATTACGCCAAAATACAAGGTGTTGAACTGGGAGTATTCCTCCGCATTGGCGAGCATTTCAAAGCATTTGCAAACGGAACCTACCAGGTTGCCCGTGGTAAATCGAACTCTGCTCGTGAAGCCGGACTTCAAATCGAACAGAATGGTGAAGTTGAGTTGACACGCGAACAATATCTCGCATTTGACCGCCCGTGGAATTTCAACGGAGGAATTACTTTCTCACCCGATAGTACACTCAAACTTTGGGGATACAGCCTTGGTGGCTGGCGCGTATTCCTCAAGCAGAGTTACCGCAGCGGATACCGTTACACACCGGTTGAACAAGTTGGAACAAATGACCTCGGCCGCCCGATATATGCGCCAAACAACGATGAATACCTCCAGGAAATCGGAACACCATGGATAAGCACAGACATCAAATTATCCAAGACATTCTACTTCAACGACAAAAGCAAAACCGGCATTACACTCAGCATTGAATTACGTAATGCGCTCAATAACAAAAGATCTCAAATCGTAAACCCAGTAACGGGAACAGCTTACAGGCAGGGAGATCCTGTGACAAACAACTACCGCGATCCGCGTTATTTAGGTCCGCAGGAAACAGGAGCTCTACCCAATAACCCGGCACGTTTCTTACCTCCACGTCAATTGTTGTACGGCATAAGCTTTAAATTCTAATGAAGAAATTTATAGTACATATCGCATTGATCATTATTTCAGCTCAGGCTTTCGGTCAGATCCTGCCCAACTTTGGTGGGCAAAGAGCCGGCCTATCAACACTGAGCTTTTTGAAAAATGATATGAATCCACGATCAGTTGCAATGGGAGGAGCTTCTGTTGCATTGCCGGGAGACATCATGTCAGTTTACACAAACCCCGCTTCAGTATCTGAAGTGAGAGACCTCTCTTTTGGCGTTTCCAATTACTTCGTTGGAGCCGGAGCAAACCAGGGTTTGGTAACAGCCATTATCCCGACTAAAAGCGCATCTTCATTCGGTATCACGGTAAACACGCTCAACTCAGGAGCAATGGAAGTGAGAACAGAGTTTCAACCGATGGGAACCGGACAAAAGACGTATGCTAACAATTTAGCAGCCGGATTGACATACAGCAAAATTCTCAGTGACCAGTTCTCATTTGGTGTAACCATGAAGTACATCTACGAACAACTTGCAGAATATTACAACCACACTGCAGCAGTTGATGTGGGCTTCAAATACAACACCGATTTTAAAGATTTATCATTTGCCGTGATGATGCAAAACTTCAGCGGAAGTTCATCACTCAGCGGAGATGAGCGAGAAGTTGATTTCAACCGATCAGGCATGAGCCTCGACAACTACACGGTTCCGAACGTGTTCAAATTAGGCGTATCGATGAAGCCGGTTGAAGTTGGTAATCATGCATTACTCACAACATTTGAACTCAACCACCCTAACGACAACGCTGAGAACTACCGAATTGGCGCTGAATATCAGTATTTAGAGCTTCTACAGGTGAGAGCCGGATACAAATTCAACGTGTTGGGTCAACGCTTCCCGACTTTTGGAATTGGGATACGCCACAGCATAGGCGCTCACCCAATGCAAATCAACTACGCG
>NZ_JAVLBN010000040.1:0-20342 GCF_031581065.1 Salibacter sp. | reverse complement strand
AGCAAAAGGTAAAACCACAAATGAGAGTATTACTTACAAAGAAGTCTTCATTCAGTAAGTGAAAAAATTCTTTGAGATTTTTTGGAAAGCCGGGCGAGAGTCCGGCTTTTTTGGTTACACCTTTTTTTGAAAGTGTTTTCACTTATTCAGCCGGTGAACCACCACCTAATCCATGAAAACGCAGACTTTCAACTCTGACCGATAGCTGAAAAATAGAAAAATCAACTTTGAGCTTTAGCGACTTTGTGGCTAACTAGCTAGCTCAAAATCATAATTCTGAATTCGTCATCTAACTTCCCTTACAAATTAAAAAAATTTGATCGTTACCTTTGCGCTCATCATGAGTGAAAATCTGAGCAGCTTTTTTCAAAAACCAAAACTAGATCCTGAGGATTATTACTATTCTGAGGAAGGTTATATCGTTTTCACCGAAAAGTACCACCTCAAGCGCGGCTACTGTTGTCAAAGCGGTTGCCTGCACTGCCCTTACAGCTTCAACAAAAAGAAAAAACGCAGAAAATGAATAACTTCAGGATCTGACCAAAACTTCGTGAACTAACGGTTAGGTTCGGGGTTATGTAAATGATAAAATATTGAAAATGGCACTATCATTTAAAGAAGAAATTAAAGAAGGGATACCGGCTCAACTTCCTGAAACACCGGTTTACGATGAATCCAGCAACCACGCTCCCAAGAGAAAGGAAATCTTAACAGATAAAGAAAAAGCGCTCGCGCTAAAAAATGCATTGCGCTATTTCCCAAAAGAGCAACACGAAACACTGGCTGCAGAATTTGCCGATGAGCTCAAAAAGTACGGCCGCATTTACATGTACCGCTACAAACCAAAAAACGCTATTTACGCTCGCAGCATTGATGAATACCCTGCAAATTGCAAACAAGCTGCTGCGATTATGGTGATGATTCAAAACAATTTGGATCCGGTCGTTGCACAACACCCTGATGAACTCATTACCTATGGCGGAAACGGAGCAGTTTTTCAAAACTGGGCGCAGTACAGGCTCACAATGAAATACCTCAGCGAGATGACAGATGAGCAAACACTCGTGATGAACTCGGGCCATCCGCAGGGATTGTTTCCTTCTCACAAAGATGCTCCTCGTGTGGTTGTGACAAACGGAATGATGATCCCCAACTACTCAAAACCCGATGACTGGGAACGTTTCAATGCCCTTGGCGTTTCGCAATTTGGACAAATGACAGCGGGATCTTACATGTATATTGGTCCGCAGGGAATCGTTCACGGCACCACGATTACGGTTATGAACGCAGCGCGTATGCTCGACCGCTCAGGAAAAGCAAAAAATGAAACAAAACTTTTCGTAACTGCCGGACTTGGCGGGATGAGTGGTGCTCAGCCAAAAGCAGGAAATATTGCCGGTGTTGTGAGCATTACTGCTGAGATCAACCCAAAGGCGGCTTACAAACGTCACGAACAGGGCTGGGTAGATGAAGTGATTGAGGATGTTGACAAATGCATTGATACTGCCCTTCACTATCAGAACCAAAATGAAGCCCACTCAATCGCTTTCCTCGGGAATATCGTTGACTTGTGGGAGCGTTTTGTGGAACGCGATGTTCATGTTGATTTGGGATCTGACCAAACATCTCTTCACAATCCATGGGCAGGTGGTTATTACCCTGCCGGATTGAGCTACGAGGAATCAAACGAGATGATGGCTAAACAGCCTGAGAAGTTTAAAGAAGAAGTACGCAAAACACTGCGCAAACATGCAGATGCTGTAAACGCACTGAGCAAAAACGGCATGTATTTCTTCGATTACGGAAATGCCTTCTTACTGGAAGCTTCTCGTGCCGGAGCTGATATCATGAACCAGGACGGAGACGGTTTTATTTATCCTTCTTACGTTCAGGATATTTTAGGACCCATGTGCTTTGACTATGGTTTTGGTCCGTTTCGCTGGGTTTGCACATCAGGTAAAGAGGAAGATTTGGCTATAACTGATAAGTTGGCTCAGGAAGTTTTATCTGAAATTAAATCCAATTCTCCTGAAGAAATTCAACAACAAATGGCTGATAACATTCAATGGATTGAAGGTGCCCGTGAAAACAAACTGGTTGTGGGTTCGCAAGCGCGTATCCTTTACGCTGATGCTGAAGGAAGAACTAAAATTGCGGCAGCTTTCAACAAAGCCATTAAAGAAGGGAAAATAGGTCCGGTTGTGCTCGGTCGTGATCATCACGATGTATCGGGAACGGATTCACCTTTCCGCGAGACATCCAACATTTATGACGGTTCCAAATTCACTGCTGACATGGCCATTCAAAACGTGATTGGCGATTCATTTAGAGGCGCTACCTGGGTATCGATCCACAATGGCGGTGGCGTTGGATGGGGCGAAGTCATCAACGGAGGTTTCGGGATGGTTCTCGATGGTTCTGACGATGCCGACAGACGACTCAAACAAATGCTTTTTTGGGATGTCAATAACGGAATTGCTCGAAGAAGCTGGGCCAGAAATGATGAAGCATTATTTGCCATCAAGCGCGAAATGGAGCGCACTCCAAACTTAATAGTTACTATTCCCAATATTGCTGATGACGAACTCATCAAAAAGACATTTAGTAATGAATAAAACTAAAATTGAACTGAGATTGTGAATCACTCACGGTCTCAGTTTTAGCCTTTTAATTAAAAAGTTAGCGTTCCATTTTCTTGCAGACGTATTAAAAGCCTTTACCTTCGCACGTTGAATTTCAACCCTCAATGAGACAGCTTTTTATATCCCTTATTTGCCTTTTTGCTGTTTCTTTTCTTCAGAGCCAGGCGGTGCTGAACGAAGGGAAGCTGGACCTTACTCATACTGGAGATTTCCAAAAGGCAATCAAAATTCAGGGAGAAGCTGAGTTTTACTGGCATCAATTGCTCACACCACAGGATTTCCCGTTGAAATCAGATGTCAATAAACGGTTTGTGAAAATCCCACATGTTTGGAACGACTTTCAACTCGATTCCTATACAAGGCTTCAACCGCGTGGATATGGTACTTACCGCTTTTCAATTACGGTACCGAAAGATGAAAAGCGTGTTTCTATCAAAATACCTACAATTGGCACATCAGCTCTTTTCTATGTAAATGGGGAGAAGCTCGTGGAGATTGGGAAAGTTGGAAAATCTGAGTCTGCTTACGAAGCAATGTATGCACCACAAATCATCGATCTCCCACACGATACCAATCACTTTGAATTTATTTTACAGATCGCGAATTACGACTATTCTGTTGGCGGAATTTGGGATCCGATCATTGTTGGACCTGAACAAAACCTAAGGGAATCTCACAACCGAAGTATTTTTGGGGACTTTTTCCTGCTGGGAGCACTTTTTGTCTCAGCCATTTATTTTCTCGCACTCTATTTCCTAAAGCGTGATTCAATTTGGCATGTTTACTTTGCACTCGCCTGTCTATTGGCTGCACTAAACATTTCTGCGAGTGACGAATTTGTCCTTTCTTACATACCGGGAATTCCTTATTCAATCCTGATAAAATCTGAAATCGTTTCATTTTATGCAGGGGTCGGAGTCCTTTCCCTCTACCTCTACGAACTCTTTAAATCCTACTTCCACAAATGGGCACTGTTCACCATAACGATCGTTTCCTTTGCCATGAGTGCTGTGATAATCTTTATCCCAACTCATCTCAGTGCTAAAACCATTACATTTTATCAGTTTTTTTCACTTGTAGGATTAGTTTATTTATTGATTGTAGTGATCAGATCCATACGTAACGGAGCTCGAGGCGGATGGGTATTCCTCATCGGCTTTTTTGTTTTGGCAATTGCAATGCTGCATGATATACTGACCAGCCTAAGCTATATTCCAAGTGATTCATATGCCCGTTTAGGAATTTTCATTTTCCTACTCTCACAAATTATATTGCTCGCTGATCGATCGGTCAGAACCAAAATGAAGAATGAAAGACTCACTAAAAAACTCAATAAGGTTAATCAAGAACTGGAAAGTCAGGTTGAAGAACGAACTGAAGAACTCTACGAATCACTTCGTGAACTTAAATTAGCTCAACAAAAGCTCGAAAAAACGAATGATGAGCTCACAAAAGCAAATGAAGCCAAGAACAAATACCTTTCAGTAATAGGTCATGATCTCCGGGGTCCTGTGAGCGGCATCAAAGTAGCACTGGAATTATTACTCGATGATCTGGAAGAGGATAAAATTGAACGCGAAGAACTCACAGAAACGATTAAGGCACTCACCCAAAATGCAAATTCAGCATACAACTTACTGGTCAACCTATTCGATTGGGCACGATCGCAAATGGGCGTGATGAGTTTTACTCCTCAAAAATTTAGAGTGAGTAAAATCCTAAATGATGTAGATGCTCTTCTCCACAAAAGTCTTGAGGAAAAAGATTTGGAGTTGGTGAATAAAATTCCGCAGGGACTTGAGGTTTATGGAGATCCCAATATGATTAGTACCGTTTTCCGCAACCTTATCAGCAATGCTATCAAGTTTTCTTACCCTGGAAAAAAAATCACACTTACCTGTGACCAAAACGGCCAATTTGTAGAATTTGCAGTGCATGATCAGGGAAAAGGAATCCCGCTCGATAAACAAGAAAAACTCTTTCAGTTTAGCGCAACAAAAAGCACCCGCGGAACAAAGCAGGAAAAAGGAACAGGAATCGGGTTGTTACTCGTGAAAGATTTTATCGACCAAAACAAAGGAAAAATAAGCGTTTCCAGTTCGCCCGATAAAGGGTCAACTTTCTATTTTACTCTCCCTCTAAAGAATGACTAACAAATGAAATGGCTGAGAGAAAACACTTTTACAGCTCCACTATTTCAAACCAGTAAGCGAAACGCCATTTTGTGGATATCGATAACGATACTCCTCATCTTAAAAATTTACGAGGGCGATCATCAATTTTTCACGGATCACTTCCAGCATTTAAACGATGGTTCTGAATGGTTTTTATGGTATAAATGGCTGTGGCATCACGGAGCATCACTTTTGTTGTTTTTCCTGATTCCGGTCGTGATCATCAAACTCGTACTGAAAGAAAAACTCGCAGATTTCGGATTAAAAATTGGCGATTATAAAGTTGGATTAAAGGCTACACTCATCACCTTCATCATCATGCCTTTTATCGTTTACAACAGCGCACAAAACCCCGATCATCAGGAGTTTTACAGCTCTCACTTTCCGCTCGAAATAGCGACACAATCTGCATGGATGTTCGTTTTGTGGGCAATTTCGTACTTACCTCATTACATCGGATGGGAATTCTTTTTCAGAGGTTTTGTCCAATTCGGTTTCAAAGAAAAAATGGGCGTGTTTGGCGCTATCATGTTTCAAACGTTACTCACCGCACTTATGCACATCGGGAAGCCTGAGGGCGAGACCTGGGGAGCTGTTGCAGGAGGCATCTATATGGGTTTACTCACATTCAGAACCGGGTCAATTTACTACGCGCTCATTTTTCACTTTTATCTTGGGCTATTGAACACTTACTTTTGCAGCTTGTAATATTTTTAGATGACAGAAAAAATCAACTTCATTACAGGTGGACGAGGCTACCTGGGTGGTAACCTGGCAACTGAATTGACAAAGCGCGGTGAGTTTGTAAAATTACTCAATCGACCCGGATCATCAGTTCCCGATTATCTAACGACTAATCCCAAAATAGAGATCGTATCGGGTGATATTCTCGACAGAGAATCTCTTTCAGAACACACGAAAAATGTCGATGCCATTTATCACCTGGCGGCTTTTGCAAAGCCCTGGGCAAAAGATAACGCCACCTATTTTCAGGTCAACGTTATTGGAACCACAAACGTGTTGGAAGCAGCTTATCACAATGAAGTTAAAAATATTGTGATCACCTCATCAGCAGGGACATTTGGCCCTCAAAAAGATGAAAAGCTGATTGACGAATCGTTTTCGCCCCAAAACCATTTCACAGAATACGAATCCACCAAGCAGCGCTCAATTAATGAGTCCCTAAAATTTATCGACCGCGGACTCGACATCAAATTTGTGAGTCCAACCCGTGTATTTGGTCCAGGAGCACTCTCTATCAGCAATGCTGTTACCAGACTCATCATGCAGTACTGGCAGGGGAAATTCCGCTTCATGCCCGGTGATGGGTACTCTACAGGAAATTACGCTTTCATCAATGATGTTGTGGACGGCCATATTGCAGCTCAGGAAAAAGGAAAAAGCGGACACAATTACATTTTGGGTGGAGAGAATATCAGCTACAGGGAATTTTTCAACTATTTGGCAGAGCAAAAAGGAAAATCGCACAAGATGATAAAATTACCTATCAGGCTAATGGTAAAAGTTGCGCGCGGAATGGAACTCGCTGCCGAAACAACAGGTAAGCCTCCACTCATCACTCCGGGTTTTGCTAAAAAGTACATGCACAACTGGGGAACCGATTTATCAAAAGCGAAAAACGAAATCGGCTACGAAGTAACCCCGTTTAAGAAGGCTCTGACCGAAACTGTAAACTGGCTCAAAGCTGAGAACCTGATTCGCTGAGCGATTCGAGAAGTGCCGGCTCTTTTTCAATTGCGTTTCCCACCACAACAAGTGTTGCGCCAGCATTCCACGCAGCTTCGACTTGATCGCGAGTTTTCATTCCGCCACCCACGATGATGGGTAAATCAACTGATTTTGAAACCGATTTGATCATTTTTGGCGAAACCTCATTTTTCGCTCCACTACCCGCATCGAGGTAAATACACTGCATGCCAATCATCTCCGCAGCCGTTGCAGTTACCGCTGCAATCTCAGGCTTGTTGCGTGGCACAGGCTGAGAGCCGGAAATATAAGAAGCCGTTGTTGGAGCACCACCATCAACCAAAATGTAACCGGTAGACCAAATCCCGAGTCCGCTCGCTTTCAAAGCCGGTGCAGCTTTCACATGCTCCCCGATCAACAACTCCGGGTTTCTGCCAGAGATTAAAGAAAGGAGTAAAATAGCATCGGCATTTTCATCGATCTGGTTCCCGCTTCCCGGAAATAAAATAACAGGAACATCAGTATTTTTTTTGAGAAACTGAACTGTTTCTCTCAATCGCTGAGTTGTCATGAGGCTGCCCCCCACAAAAAAGAAAGTGGGTTTGTTGACAGCAGCAATAGTGAGCAACTCATCTAAATAACCATCTCCACATTTATCGGGATCGATGAGCACGACAAGTCCTTTATGGCCTGCCTCTTTCATCTTATGGAGTTCGGTTACGTTCATGTTGCAATATTACGACTTTACCGTGTAAACTAATGCGAAATTACCAATCCACTCCCAATTAAGCGGTACTTCCTCGTAATGGCTTTCTTTTGAAATAACGCCAATAAAGCGCCCTTCCTCCTTCTCCACAATTTGCAAATCATTTTTTAAACTGAGTTGTCGCCTGCTGTAATATTTGTACAACGCTTCTTTTGCACTCCAGTAAAGAGTTGCTTTTTCACGGTCAGAGCCAACCGTAGCGAGCTCTTCATCATTCAGGAACTTTTTACCAACGAGCAAAACTTTTTCGTTCACCTTTTGCAAATCGATTCCAACATCGTGGTACGGATGCATGATCAACGCCAGGCTCTGACCACAATGAGACAAACTCAACTCAAGAGCCAGGCTGTGAAAATGCGGTTTCCCATTACCATCTCGCAGTAAATTAGGTTGTTTCCCTAATAATTGCTTGATCGCAAATCGAGTTCCTAAAAATTCTCGTTGCCGATTTTCATGCGTAATAGATTTGAACCGATCACGCTCTTCATCGCACATATCAACATGTTCGAGAAGATAATCAATTGAAAAATTGACACTTACTACTGCAACATAATAGCCTGTTGACGGTTTAATCTCCCGAGAAAAGTGGATACCCATGAATTAGTTCTTATTTTTGCCAAAATTTAAAACAACAGCATTTCATTATGGAAAAAACGCTGAACTACAAAGTAAAAGATATTTCCCTTGCCGCGTGGGGAAGAAAAGAAATTGAATTGGCTGAAGCGGAAATGCCAGGATTGATGTCGCTCCGTGAAGAGTACGGTCCAGACAAACCTTTGAAAGGTGCTCGTATTGCAGGCTGTCTTCACATGACAATTCAAACTGCTGTTTTGATTGAAACATTAGTTGAATTAGGAGCAGATGTAACCTGGTCTTCATGTAACATTTTTTCAACTCAAGATCATGCTGCAGCAGCAATCGCTGAAGCAGGTGTTCCTGTTTTTGCATGGAAAGGTATGACTGCTGAAGAGTTTGACTGGTGCATTGAACAAACACTCGATGCATTTGAAGGTGGTAAAAAACTCAACATGATCCTCGATGACGGTGGAGACCTCACCAACATGGTTCTCGATGAATATCCTGAGTTAGTAAAAGACATCAAAGGTCTTTCTGAAGAAACCACTACAGGTGTTCACCGCCTTTACGAGCGCCAGCGCAAAGGAACACTTCCAATGCCTGCTATTAACGTAAACGACTCGGTAACTAAATCGAAGTTTGATAACAAATATGGTTGTAGAGAATCTGCAGTTGATGCTATTCGCAGAGCGACTGACGTAATGCTTGCTGGTAAAGTAGCGGTTGTAGCTGGTTACGGTGATGTTGGTAAAGGTACTGCAGCGAGTTTAAGAGGTGCAGGATGCCGCGTAATCGTTACAGAAATCGATCCTATTTGTGCGCTTCAGGCTGCAATGGACGGCTTTGAAGTGAAAAAGATGGAAAACGCTGTTCTCGAAGCTGATATCGTTGTTACGGCTACAGGTAACAAAGACATCATCACAGGAGAATATTTCAAGAAAATGAAAGACAAAACAATCGTTTGCAACATCGGTCACTTTGATAATGAAATCGATGTAGCGTGGTTGACTGAAAATGCCAAAAAGGATACGATCAAGCCACAGGTTGATCTCTTCAACTTAGATGGTAAAGATATTATCCTACTGGCTGAAGGCCGTCTTGTGAACCTCGGTTGTGCAACGGGTCACCCATCATTCGTGATGAGTAACAGTTTCACCAACCAGGTGCTTGCACAATTAGAACTTTGGGAACGTGGAGATCAATACGAAAACAAGGTTTACACTCTTCCAAAACACCTCGATGAAAAAGTTGCTGAATTGCACCTCAGCAAAATTGGTGTTGAATTGGATAGATTGTCAAGCGATCAGGCAGAATACATTGGTGTTAAGCCTGAAGGCCCATACAAGCCAGAATATTACAGATACTAAGATTAGATTCTTTTTGATCTCAAAGCCTCAGCAGATTTCTGTTGGGGCTTTTTTATTGAATCTTCCCCATATAGCGCAAACCTTCATTTCCCTGAACGCCACCGGTATGAATTGCTAATACTTTTGAGTATTCAGGAATTTTTTCACCGATCAACTCACTCAAAGCAAATATCATTTTTCCGTTGTAGATATAGTCGAGTTGAATTGCATTTTCACTCTTAAAAGATTCTACAAAACCTTTCAATTCGGGCGTTATTTTGGCGTAACCGCCAAGGTGGAAGTCAGGATAAAGCAAGTAATCATCTTTATAATCTTCAACCAACTCCCAATCGTAGAGTACCTGAAAGAGTTTTTGGTTTAAATCTGATCGCATACCGTCATTCACATTCAGAACCGGAATTCCAACCACTTTTGTTCTAACCGGATTTGGATTACCGAGTATGAGTCCGGCCATTGTCGTGCAGGTGCCGCAGGGAACTATAACATAATCGTATTCTCGCTCGATATCCTTCCATATTTCCTGGCAGCCCTGTATTCCTTCAAAGTTTGCTCCTCCCTCGGGAATATTGAAAAACGGGCCAAATTTCTTCCTGAGATCTGACCGAAAAAATTTGGCATCCTTTTCACGATAGTGAGATCTTGACACGAAATGGAGCTGCATTTCGCAGTTTTCTGCAAATTTTAATGTTGGGTTGTTGGAATCGTACTCTCCGCGAATCACTCCAATCGTTTTAAAGCCAAACTCCTTTCCGGCTGCAGCAGTAGCGGCAATATGGTTTGAGAATGCTCCTCCGTAGGTTAGTATTTGCTCGTATCTTTTTTGTTCAGCTTTTAATACGTTGAATTTGAGCTTACGCCATTTGTTTCCTGAAATTTGAGAATGAAGCTCGTCATCTCGAAGCAAATCTAACTCAAAGCCGCCCGGCAGCTTAACCTGAGAAATTGATGATTTTTTATGTGGCCATTTCACCAAACAGCTCCGTTATTTTGAAATAATATCTTTAAATACTTCTACAAAATACTCGTTTTCATCAGTTGTTCCCGTGCTAATACGAAGACAAGACGGCAAACCAAAAGCAGGCAAGTGACGAACAAAGACTCCCTTTTTGAGAAGTTCGTCTTTTACTTCAACAGCTCGTTCCTCCGTTTCGAGGTCAATCATGATAAAATTGGCGAAACTATCGGCTTGTTTGATGCCCAATTCATTCATCAGGTTTTTGAATTTTGGCAGCCACTCGGAGTTCAATGCAATTCCAGCTTTGAGGAATTCATCATCTTCGAGAGCTCCAATGCCGGCTGCTTGCGTGAGGTCTGACGGTTCAAATGTGTTTCGAACTTTGTCGAGGGCATCGATTATTCGGCTCTGACCGATAGCATACCCCAAACGGACACCGGCCAAACCGTAAGCTTTAGAAAAAGTACGCAGCGTGAGCAAATTCTCTTTTTCCCAGCCGGATGTATCAGGATAATCAGATCGCAAATCCTTTGAGTACTCGAAGTACGCCTCGTCAACTACAACCAAAATATGGTTGGGCACTTTTTCAAAAAAACGCTTGAGATCACTCTCTGAGATCATTGTACCTGTTGGGTTATTGGCATTTGGCAGGTAAATGACTTTTGTTTTGTCCGTTATCTTGTTTAGGATTTCATCGAGATCGATTTGGAAATTAGCGGTAAGGGATGTTTTCACAACCGGTACATTGTTACTTTGCGCCCATATATAAACCGCTACAAAAGTTCCTTCACTCGTAAGCATTTCATCACCTCTATTACAAAATGCTTTGAAAATATTGTCGAGAATAGCTTCAGAACCATTCCCTACAACAGTATTTTCCATATTGACATTGTTGAGTTTTGCCAGTTTTTGGCGAAGCTTTGTACTCAGTGGATCAGGATAAGTGTTGACTCTCTGCAATGCTTCGTTAACACGACTTTGAGCTTTTTTGGAAACACCCAGGTTATTCTCATTATTCCAGAGAATTGCCGTTTTGGTAAAACCAAACTCGGCCCGGTAGTCCTCAACTGATTTGCCCGGGTTATACGACTTTAGGTTAGCAATGTGCGATGGTATGTCAATCATAATCCAATAATTTCAATCGTTCCTAATTACTCAAACTTCAAATCGGCTTTTTGGTTCAGCCGTAATTTGAGATCTGAGCATAATGTCAACAAGCGAATAATTCTCTATTCAAAGCTGCCGCTGCTAACCGGCATTTTGCGGTCAACCTTTTTAACGAGTCCCTGGAGTACTTTCCCCGGTCCTACTTCGGTAAACTCACTCGCACCGTCTTCCATCATCGCTTTAACGCTTTGTGTCCATTTAACCGGAGCAGTAAGTTGATCGATCAGATTTTGTTTGATCTCCTCAGGACTTGAAACAGCTTTAGCCACAGCATTTTGATATACCGGACATTTTGGTTGGTTGAACGTTGTTTCGTTGATCGCTTTTTCCAGTTCAACACGAGCAGGTTCCATCAACGGAGAGTGAAATGCACCGCCCACAGGTAAAACCATCGCTCTTTTAGCTCCGGCTTCTTTAAGCTTTTCGCAAGCGTCTTCAACTGCCTTAACACTTCCAGAAATCACGAGTTGGCCGGGGCAGTTGTAGTTTGCCGGAACTACTACCCCGTCAATTTCGTTGCAAACTTTTTCCACAACCTCATCTTCAAGGCCAAGAATTGCAGCCATTGTTGAAGGCTCAGCTTCACAGGCTTTTTGCATGGCCATAGCACGTTTTGAGACTAGTTTAAGTGCATCCTCAAAATTGAGTGTACCATTTGCAACCAATGCTGAAAACTCACCCAGTGAATGACCTGCAACCATATCAGGATTGAAATCATGCATCAATTCTGCAAGAATGGTAGAATGCAAAAAGATGGCAGGCTGAGTAACTTTTGTTTCTTTGAGTTCTTCAGCGCTTCCTTCAAACATCACTTTTGAAATCTCGAAACCGAGAATTTCATCTGCTTTTTTAAAAAGATCTTTTGCACGGTCAGATCCATCGTACATGTCCTTTCCCATTCCTGAAAACTGGGCACCCTGCCCCGGAAATACGTATGCTTTCATATCTAAATATTTGATTTCTTTTTTCAATTCGTTCCGGCCGGGCCGGAATGGAGCAAGTTAATCAAATCAACCCGCTCTTAAAATTCGAGCCAAAAATAAATGAATCGTAACACATCAGGCACTTCTCCTCCATTTGTATATTTGTTGTATAAAATTCACACTCCATGATCGTAGTTACAGGTGCCGCAGGATTTATAGCCAGCGTATTAGTTGGCCGACTCAATGAACAGGGATACAAAAACATCGTTGTAGTCGATGATTTTTCAAACGATAAAAAGAACAAAAATCTCGAAAACAAGTCGATAACCGCACGCGTTGATCGCGAGAATTTTGACAACTGGCTAAAGCGAAACGGAGAGCATGTTGAGTTTATCTTTCACCTGGGTGCCAGAACTGACACGGCTGAATTTGACAAAAGCATCTTTGACCATTTGAATGTGAACTATTCAAAGATGGTTTGGGAAAAATGTATTGAGTATGGAATTCCGCTCGTTTACGCCAGTAGTGCAGCCACATACGGTCTCGGTGAACACGGCTATGAAGATAAAGATGAACTGGCTGAAAAACTACAGCCTCTCAACCCGTATGGTGAATCGAAAAATGACTTTGACAAATGGGTTCTGAAACAAGAGAAAAAACCTCTTTACTGGATTGGAATAAAATTCTTTAATGTTTACGGACCAAATGAATACCATAAAAGTCGTATGGCCTCAGTTGTTTGGCACACTTTCAATCAGATCCAAAAAACGGGAAAGATGAAGCTTTTCAAGTCTCACAATCCTGACTTTGAAGATGGAGAGCAACAGCGCGATTTTGTGTACGTGAAAGATGCAGCAGATGTCCTCATCTTCCACATGGAAAACCGCATCAAGAGTGGAATTTACAACCTGGGGTCAGGAAAAGCCCGTACTTTCTACGATCTCGCTGCCAACACGTTTAAAGCGATGGACAAAGAACCCGATATTTCATTTATTCCAACACCTGAAGATATTCGCGATAAATACCAGTACTTCACTGAAGCGAAGATGGAAAAGACACGCAAAAAAGGATATGACAAACCCTTCCACACATTGGAAGAAGGGATTGAAGATTATGTCAAAAACTATTTGATTCCGGGTAAATATTTTTAGCAGATCAATTTACGATCAACCTTTTTGTTTCATTGATATCACTTCCTGAAACACGAACGAGATAGATTCCGGCCGGCATATTATCGAGCTGAATATTCGCACGTTTGCCACTAACTTTTTGCGATCTGACCATTGCTCCAAGTGTATTGAAAATCTCGATCTGGTTAGAACTATTTAGCTCATCAGTAAATTCAATTCTCACATAGTTCTCAGCCGGATTGGGGTACAATTTAAACGAGCTATTTTCGGTCAGATCGCGATCAGGGACTGAGTTGTAAGCGTTGCAATCATATTCCCAGGGATCAAATTGTTGGTTGTTGTACCACTGCTGAATATCCTGAACCTGCGAGCGCAAATCTCCAACCACTTCAAAGTTATCTAAGGTTCCATCATTTTCAGCTAAAGTCAATGCCATATCGATTTCTACAGTATCACCGCTATTGAATTGAGGAATTGAAATGGCTCCCACTCCTCTTCGGTCAAAGGGCTGATTACCTGAATTCTCTTCTGTCCAGCCCGTATTTGTAACCGGATCACCAGAATACATGAATGACGATGGTTGTCCCTGAAGATCCATAGGTGGAGCACCATTTTTAAACATACCATCCAGATAATATTTAAAATGATTAATTGATTGAGGATCACCATTAACTTGATTAGTATTATTATAACTTATAAAGGAAGTTATCTCGTTATCTAAAAATACGAGACCCATTGCTGGTGTTGAAGACAAGAAACCTTCTGTCCCGGGGAACCCTTCATCAAAACTATCACCATTGTAGAAGTAAAAAAGGTTATTAGTAGTATCACATCCAGTAAAATCATCTTGAGGATAACCAAGATCAGCGTCAATATTGTAACCAAATTTAAAATCCTCATAATTATTAACGCTTCTATTTATAACTCTATAATTGAGAAATACTGTATTACTCAGCTTTGGATCTGAAGATGCATAAGTATACATCATTATATGACCTTCAATGTGCATTGGTTGCTCTCCAGACAATCGAGCATATTCGTCATTGAATACAGCATAAATAGCTTCATCTCCTCTAATTTGTGGGTAATCACCATTTTCAGGCTTATATACTCCGTCATTGTCAACATCTACGAATGGTGCAATACACTTTGCTTGTCCTCTATTTATAGCACCATGAGCAGGCCAGTTCTTTATATCTAATGGTATTTCATAACCAGGATCAGAATAGTTAGCAATATGGTCAACTATTTGACTTTGAGTTACTCGCCAAGCCTGGTGATTTTTAAAGATTTCATAATCATTAGAGTATGGACCAGAGCTCAATCTCTGTGAATAAACCGAATCCAAGTGATTCCAACCATTTGTATTATCGGCTGCAATTCTAAAATCGTTTGAATTCTTAATTTTTGCACTAATCCACGAATTAGCAAGATAAATTAAGTTGTGATCTTTAAATTGATTGCGATCATCATTGTTTGCATCCCTTAGGAAACCGAGACTACCATTTGGATTAAGCCTAAACCTCATATTGTTTTGCGATGATATTTTATCTTTTTTTAAGTTTACATCATCATTATAACTTTCAAGGTAGCCTGTATAATCTCTTTGAATATAAAATTTACCATTCCATTTTACAATTTGTCCAGGTGAAACAGGAGCATTTAAATTTAGCGAAGCCATTGACTCATCGCTTCCTAGTTCATCCAACATTCTATTCTCATTTACCCAAACAGAACTGTCTCCATCAAAAAACAGTAACTTTCCTCCATTATAAGTAAATTCATCATTTGGGTCTATATCTGTAAAGCCATTTGAGTTGTAAACATGAAACTTATGATCTTGATTATTTGAATGAACTAAAATACCGTTTTCAGACTCAAGAATTTGAATAATTCCCTGAAAAACATGACCTGCTATTCTATTACCATTTCTATACTCAATTAATGTAGAATCATTATGTCCAAATACTGAACCATTCTCACTTCTTGCTAAAGAGTTTGAACCAGACGTTATTGGTTTTGAATCAATAATTTGAAAAGATGAGTTTGAATATGCATAACAATCTAATAAAGGCCCTCCCAGATAATAAAACACATTATCTGCATCACTTTCCAGTTCAAGAAATGGTCCATCAAAATCTGTACCTTGTGTGAGTATTTGGAAACTACTACCATTAAAATAAGAAATTGAACTGACATCTCCGTGATATATCATGTAAGATCCATCATCTGCTATTTCAATTTTATCAATCGTGTTAGAAGCTAGTCCATCGGCAGTTGTGAGGAGAGTCTGTTGTTGGGGTGTTTTTATGATAAGACCATCGATAGTTCCTAACATTAGTGTGTCTCCTTTGGAGTCGATAGACAACACTGTATCATTAGGAAGGTAATTTGGTCCTGAACGGTGCTTCCATAATGATTGAGAAAAGAGAAAGGTTGAACTTAACAGAATACAAAGTGTGAGTAACGTGAACTTTTTCATAATACAAGTATTAATAGTTTTTAAATCAGTAGAAACCTCCAATAAGACCGGAGGAAATTTCACGCTACTCCTGACTCGGTCGAATAAACTAACAGTGTAAATATAGGAATTAAAAAAACACCTGTCAAATAGCAGGGTTATTGTTTCTTTTTAACAGTAAACATTTTACGCCACAACAGGGAGTTATAGCCGTTTAAAAATATATTTTTTGAGCTAAACGGTAAGTATTGGCATGAGCCTCAATAATTTTTGAGAGTTGCTTGCTATAACCTCCTCCCATAGACATGCAAACCGGCAGGTTGTTTTGATAACATGTTTCCAAAACGATTTCATCTCGCTGCTTGCAACCATTAATGGTCAGAGCCAGGCGTCCTAGCTTATCATCAGCTAATACGTCAACTCCTGTTTGAAAGAATACGAAGTCTGGATTTACAGCTTCAACCAGTTCAGGTAATTTATTTCGCAGTATTTCTAAATACGCTTTATCGCCTGTATCATCAGGTAATTCGATATCGAGATCTGACTGTTCTTTCTTGAGTGGATAGTTTTTCTCTCCGTGGATACTGAAGGTGAACACGCGGTCATCGTTCTGAAAGATTTGAGCTGTTCCATTTCCCTGATGAACATCCAGGTCAACGACTAAGATTTGCCTGGCCAGGTTTTGACCGAGAAGATAATTTGCACTAATCGCAATATCATTGAGCAAGCAAAAACCTTCACCTCTATTCGTATAAGCATGATGTGTGCCGCCAGCAATATTCATAGCAGCTCCATGTTCGAGAGCGAATTTTGCGGATCTGACCGTGCCTCCCGTAATGATTAACTCCCGATCAACGAGTTGCTGTGACAACGGAAACCCCGTCTTGCGCTCTTCTTTACGTGATAATGAAAGGGTTTTGAGCTTTTGCCAGTATTCTACATCGTGAGTTGAAAGAATTAAAGATTCGCTGATTGGCTCAGGCTTAAAAAAGTTTTCATTGCCAACAGTTCCCTCTAAAAGCAATTGTTGTGGCAAAAGCTCGTATTTCTCCATCGGGAAACGATGGTTTTCTGGGAGCGGATGCTTGTAAATTTTACTCCAGGCTATCTTGAGCATTATCGGTTTGTGCGTTCGTTCTTGCCATTGATGGCTTCAAAAACTGATGTCACAATAGACAGCACAAGACTGAATAGCAAAGCCCACCAAAAATTATCGACATAAAAACCGCTGAGGAAATAATCGACCAAAAGGATGAGAAGAGCGTTGATCACGAATAAGAACAGTCCCAGAGACAAAACTGTCACAGGGAGTGTTAAAACAACTAAAATGGGACGCAAGAATGCATTTAAAAAAGCGAGAATAAGCGCTACGGCTATTCCCGTAAAATAGTCGTCAATTTCAACGCCCGGTAGCACCCATCCGGCAACCATAACAGCCAGTGAGGAAATAATTATTTTAAATACGAATTTCATATTGGAGATTTAGATTGTAAACAGCAGTGTTGAGCAACTGTTTATTTTCCTCGCTCTAAATTAAAAAAATAGCTGAGGGTGACGCCCATTGTTGACCGCATCCTAAAACCATTGTTTGTCACACGGTCAGATCCGGTGGTACGCGTTGTGGTTGAAGCACCGCTAATAGGATCGTTAATCGTCACTACTTCGTAATCGCCTCCTGTTCTACTGGCGATAAAACCCCACTGGTATTCAGCACCTAAAGAAAGTCTTTTCGCGATGAAGTAATTAAAGCCAACTGTAAGGTTAGCTCCAAAAGTAAACCCTCCCGGGTTGTTGTAAGTTCTTTGAAAAGAAGCTGTACCAGTTGTGTCGATCATTTGATCGTTGACCTCAATATCTTCGCTACCTATTGTTCCAATTGTCACTCCTAAGCCGGCATAAGGATCTAACCTGTTGGTTCCTTTAAAGTGATACTCGACTCCGGGCGCAAAAAAGAAATCTGTTCGTTTATAAGTTGAATCGAATTGATTCTCTGCAGCTCCAACGCTGTCAACTCTTGAATTTTCAATATTGAACGAGTTCAATCCAAATCCGGCTGATATTGCCCACCTGTCATCGATAAACTTTCTAACTCTAATTGCAGGGTTTCCATTGATATCTTCCATGCTCTCCAGGCTAATATTATCAATTAACCCCGAAACGTTGAAGCTAACACCCCAGTCTTTTGGTTGATACTTATAATTGATTTCTTCCTTGCTTTTTTCCTGAGCAAAAGCTGCCAGGCCTACAAGGGAAAGGAGTAAAAGTGCAATTGATATTTTCTTCTTCATGACAGGTTTTAAGAATGAGTTTGAGTTGATAACGGCTCTGACCAAAAATTATTTTAACATTTTTTATTTAGCTGTATTTTGAAGCATGGGAACGAAGCTGAAATCTCCGTAATCCTCTGTTTTTGTGGAGCCATCTTCATTTTTAATGATTCGTAGCATTTTTTGCGTGTTGCCATCTCCAACCGGAATTACAGCTTTTCCGCCCGGCTTCAATTGTTCAATTAAAGCTTCAGGAACAAATGGAGCACCACATGTTACTATTACTCCATCAAAAGGAGCGTATGAAGGTAATCCTTTAAAGCCATCTCCGTAAAACATGCGTGGTCGATAACCAAGTGCCGGAAGCACATCTTTTGCTTTATCATAGAGAAGCTTTTGTCTTTCAATTGTGAAAACTTTAGCACTCATTGCTAACAGCACGGCAGCTTGATACCCAGATCCTGTTCCTATTTCGAGTATCTTATCGCGCTTTTTAACTTCTAACAAAGCACTTTGAATTGCAACCGTGAATGGCTGTGATATCGTTTGTCCTGCCCCAATCTTGAAGGCAGTGTTTTCATAAGCGAATTTTTGATCGAAAACGCTATCAAAAAAAATGTGGCGAGGGACTTCCATCATTGCCTTTAAAACACGCTCATCCTCAACACCGTGCTCTTTCATCAACTTACCTACTTTATCGATGAGCCGCTTCCTGGCACCCTTAAATTTCAACGAATCTTCCCTCAACATTGGATCTGGTTTAAACAATTAACACTGCGAATTGAAAAACAATAAACAAAAACGATTGAGCTAACAAAAGTCAGCGCTATTTTTGTAAAAAACGAAAGTAATGCTAAAAGTAGGAGTATTAGGTGCCGGACATTTGGGAAAAATCCACCTCAAGCTGTTAAAAGAGTTAACCGATGAGTATGAACTCATTGGTTTCTATGACCCTAACGCTGAAAATGCCCAAAATGCAGACAAGGAATTTGGGATTAAAGCATTCCCCACAATTGAAGAGCTGATTGAAAAAGTTGATGTAGTCGATATTGTAACGCCAACTCTATCACATTTTGATTGCGCAAATATGGCACTACGCAATGGGAAGCACATCTTTATTGAAAAGCCGGTCACCAATTCAGTTGATGAAGCAAAAAAACTGATAGCGCTCAACCACGAGGCAAATGTAAAAATACAGGTAGGTCACGTAGAGCGTTTCAACCCTGCTTTTAAAACGGCAAAGTCATCTATTACGCAACCCATGTTTATCGAAACGCACAGGCTTGCGCAATTCAATCCGCGCGGAACTGATGTATCAGTTATTTTGGATCTTATGATTCACGACCTCGATATTGTATTGAGCATGGTCAATTCAGGCATTAAAAAGATCAGTGCTAGCGGTGTAGCTGTTGTCAGCGATAATCCTGATATCTGTAATGCCCGTATCGAATTTGATAACGGCTGTGTAGCCAATCTTACTGCGAGCCGCATATCGATGAAGAACATGCGTAAAACACGCATCTTTCAGCGCGATGCTTACATTTCTGTCGATTTCCTTGAGAAGGATGTGGAAATTGTCAAGCTTCACACGGTAGAGGGTGAACCTGATCCATTGGCTGTGACAATTGATCCGGGCAACGGCAAAAAACCGAAAGAGATCGAATTCAATCAGCCAAAGGTTGAGCCTCATAATGCTATTAAGGAAGAGTTGAGAAGTTTTGCAAAAGCTATTGGTCAGAACCAGCAGCCGGAGGTCACCCTCGAAGATGGTTACAAAGCACTCGAAGTAGCTCACCAAATTCTCGATAAATTGAAAGTTACTCCAAATTTGATTGAGGAATAACAACAAATCTTATTCAACAAAAAGGGAGCGATCGCTCCCTTTTTAAATATCAAATATTTCTAAATATCTTTTATTCCACAATAAGCGTGCGGTGACCAATTGGTCCGTTTTGGTTCTGAATATTGAGAATATAAACTCCGCTACTGAGATCTGAAGCATTGAAGTTATACACTTGCTTACCGTTGACTTCACCAAGGTTTTTCAACTTCACTACCCTTCCCTGCATATCGGCAACCTCTATGGTTACATCCATTCCTTCAGCTAAGTCAAGAGCTACGTTTACCTGACTTGAAGCTGGATTTGGATAAACATTAAGGTTGTTGATCGATTGCAGGTCAGTAACGTTGTTGATTTGATCAGGGCT